>CAMHCL010000064.1 GCA_946183625.1 uncultured Lachnospiraceae bacterium | reverse complement strand
GAAGTCATCAACAGAGATCGTCGGCTCCATACTACCGGTAACAACGTGAAGCACGCTTGTGCCGAACAGGCTTGCCGCCTTTCCGCTAAATGTAGATGAGAAGATATACACAAGAAGTACGATGGCACAGATCAGGACGATCCACTCTATGATGTTCAGTGCCTTCTTTATGATATGCTTTACACCTTTCTTCTTGGTCTTTACACCCTTATCTTCTACATCAACGCTTTCTACTTTGGTTTCATTATCACTCACGTATATCACGCACTCTCTTCTTGGTTTTTCTCTTTCATCTTACGCTTGATCATCATAGCAAGGCTAACATGGTACTCCTTGTACAGAGCATTCATTTCCATCTGTATAGCTCTTGTCTCCTCTTCGGTACGATTTGGAGGTGTGAAAGTAGGCTTTGGTTTATTCTTGTCAGCCTTACGTTTCTTGCGCTTAAACTTCTGATCAGCAAAGAATCGTTCTATGTTATAAGGGTAGTTTGTAGCATACTTCTTGTAGTATACTTCGAACTTCTCTCTTTCTGATTTATCATGTTCAGCAATTCTAGCCTTTTCAGCACGCTCTTCAAGAATCCTTCTCTGATCAGGATTATCTGTATCCTTAGGAATTACACCAAATAGTACATACATGAGCCATTTAAAGAATCTTGGTATGGCATATATAGGATTGTATGTATATTTCTTGTATATTTCATGGAACGGTTGAGACTCATACATTTGTCTCTCAGCCTTAAGTCTTTCTGCCCGTTCTTTCTCTTTTCTTTCCTTCTCACGCTTCTGCTGTTCCATCTTCATACGTACAGCAACTTCACGTGGATCTTCATATTCCATAACAGGCTCTTCACCGGCTTCAGCCGCTTTCTCAGCCTGTTCCTGCATCATATTTGCAGCTTCTTCTATGTCAGAAGGAGTTACAGTACCGTAAGCATTGGTCTTTTCGTGCTGCTGTTTCTTCTTATCGAAGATAGTTGTATCAACGCCTTCAGCTTCACCAAAATCTTCACGGATAGCCTTCTTCTCACTCTCGAGCTTCTCACGTTCAGCCTTAAGCCTTGCCTCTTCTTCAGCCTTACGTTTCTCTTCCTCTATGCGGGCTTTACGCTCCGCTTCAAGCCGTGCACGCTCTGCTTCTTCCGCTTCGATCTCTGCACGACGGCGCTCCAGCATCTCCTGGATACGTCTCTGTTCTTCTTCCTTTTCGCGCTTTGCTCTCTCTCTTTCCTCGCGTCTTGCTTCCTCTATACGACGTTTCTCTTCGAGACGAGCCTCGCGTTCCTGACGTCTTCTCTCCTGCTCTTCCTTGAGAGCCAGCTCTTCCATGAGCTTCCTCTCTTTTTCAGCATAGAAGTTTCTCTCTATCTCAATAGCTTTATCTATCTGGTCAAATATCTGATCTGTATTATCAGGAAGTTCAGAATTGGTATAGCCCTGAAGCGCTTCAACCTCGATATATCCAGCTGCCGCCTCTGTATGAACATCATATGTTCCCGACAGAAGCTCTGCACGGTATCTCTTTACAACCTTTGGCTGGAGATTCTTGAACTTCTTCTTACCTATCGGCTTATATTCTTCCTTCTGCTCTTCTGTATATGTTTTGAAGAGAAGCAGATTACATGCCAGTAACTGTCCGAAATCTTCCAGATATATAGAATCTGGTTTGAGAGCTGTATCCTCTACATTTATCTCGTATCCTACCTTGTCATAGCTAAGGATATACTGCCACAATGCCAGACACGCCTTTAAGTCGACATTCTTCATAATGGCATTTGTACGCATGATAGGAGGCTGAACGAAGTTGTTGCCAAGAGTTGTACAGAGTTCTGAACCCTTGTATCCCTCGATGGTCTTCTTCAGTCTCTCAACACGCTGCCATATGGTATATCCACTGTCATTGGTAGCTTCCAGACTTCTCTTAGTATCAATGGAGATTTTAATATTGAGGAGATTACCTTCTTGATCATCTATCTGGTTCTCCGCCTCCATAGCATAGACTTCTTCATCCTTCTCAATCTCAGCGAGCTTCTCATATCTCGTCATGATGAAAATGTAGAGTCGGTCTATAAGCGTATTAACAAACCTGTTCTCATATGTGACCAGGCTTTCCTCTTTATATACATTTAATATTTTGGATGGTGTAACTGTGCCCCTCTTCTCATCAACGCTCTGTATGAGGTCAGTGTGCTGGGCCAGGTATTTGATAGATTCTACCGTAGTTTTGCGGGAAAGAGCTATTGGGACTATCTCTTCTACGTCCACAATAGTACGGCTCGGATTTCTGACTATGTTATCGACATGTAAGAGGCCATTTTCAATGGCCTCTACCCATGATACGTCGATACTCTTCTCCATGAGCTTTCTGTTCATGGAGACATTCAATCTGCCAGAATCTACGAGCCTGTTCATATCATCATAAATAACATTTTCCTGCATCGTCCCAAGAGCATCTTGAAAGTCTTGGTACCACTGTCCGTACTTCTCGTTCACTTATGATATCCTTCCTGCAACCACGTTCTAAGAACGCATATAGATAAACTAGAACAGTTTCTGTAATCTTTCCAGATAGGCAATGGATTCTTTCATCCTATTCTTGCCAAACGACTTATTCATATATACAACTAATTCTTTGAGTTCATCTCTCAGCATAGCTAAGTTGAGGGACTCAAATTTACGGAATATCTTCGTAGCAAGTACGTAATCGATTCCGTCAAGTTCTTCTCCACCGCATGCAACATAGACAGGCACAAAGAGTCCCATCTGCTTTATGATACGGTTACCAAATGCTACACGCAGCTTATCGATAACCCACAGGTCAAGCTGGTGTATCTTCTTCATATTTTCCTCTGACACCGGATACTTCTCAAATGCATCGTTGAAGAGTGCATCTAAATGTGTGAAGCTTAGTGCAAGAGTTCCTGTCTCCGGTGCTTCGAAAGCCACACCCTTAGCATCCAGGTTGATCGGCTGAGCACGGTCGTAAACCTTATCTGATATAGCATAAGTAGAATCATCGTTATTAGCTGTTCCGACATACCAGATATTCTGTGGTATACGCAGACGGCCATGTTCGAGTTTTACAGGGTCTGAACTCCATACATTAGGAACCAGATCCAGTTCCCACTCATCAGCATTTGGCATTTCCAGAATGGAAAGCATTTCTGCGAAGTAGTACTCGATTCTCGCTATATTCATCTCGTCGAGAAGAATCAGGTTAACGTTGTCATTGTAACTTGCTTCATATATTCTTCTAAGAACTTCAGTCTCGTTGAAGTTCTTTGTGAATTCATTGAAGTATCCGAAAAGCTCTGTTCTATCACGCCATGATGGCTGAACAGATGCTATGGTAGTATCTACACCCAGGAACTTACCGAAGGAGTAAGGCAGGGATGTTTTACCTGTACCAGATATACCCTGAAGGATGATAAGTTTTGTAGAAGCCATACCAGCCACGAAAAGTCTGACTGTCTTAATCTCATAGAACAGGTGCATCTTATTACATGCGAAGTTACGGAACTGATCACAGATTCCCTCAAGACTGATCTCGTCATTGTAAGCAGGTGGAGTATAATCCTTATAGAACATATCAACCTCAAACAGCTTGGAGAAACGTCTTGTCTGAGTGATAAATACGCCCTCTTCTCCTGCTGCCTGCTGGATATTTTCAGCGTCCTCGGACTCGAAATCAGTATCCATCATGTTGATAGATGGAGCCATTCCGCCGCCGCCCATCTGAGCTACCTTCATAGCCATGATCTCGTCCTTCTCCTTGGACATCTTCATGACTCTCTTCTGCAGAACGGATATCTCCTCCAGAAGATCTTCATTACTTACTATGGAATGTCTGAATCTGACGTACTTCCTGATAGCCATGATAATAAGCAAGATAATAAGGACGTGGATCGCAATAACCACAAGGACCGAAAGAATAGAAAGTATCCATCCCGCCGGACCGAATTCCTGCGAATACGCTTTAAAAATGTCTATGTAGTTTTTAATGTTGAATATCTTGATAATGCCGCCGCCTATGCCCTTGAATATCATTGCATAGCCTTCAAGCATTGCTGAGATAAACGCGAAAAACCATCTAAGAAATCCGTCCATATATCCCTCACATTTTAACTAGTATCTATTAACCTTCATTTATTCTTCTTCGTTTTTTATTGCCTTCAGCTTGTCAGCTGCTTTTGAACCCTTTGATTCTGCTTCGGCCACTGCTTCTTCAGCCTCTTCAACAGCCTCTTCCGCAGTCTCAGCCGCTTCTTCTGCTGTTTCTTCTACCGCTTCTGCAGCCTCTTCAGCAGCCTCGCCTTCCTTAGCCTTCTGTGCTGCAAGGTATTCCTCTACAGCCTTTCTCTTGATCTCTTCTTCATCCTCTTCAGAAATATTACCCTTCTTTGCTTCCATAAGCGCAACTATAAACTTATAAAGCTCAAAAATGAAGAATAAAGCTATAGGAATAAGTACACAGATAAAGAATCCCTTCTGTGTCTTAAGAAAATCAAAGAACTTACCGATGCTCTTTATTTTTGCACCAGTCCATTGACCTATCAGATCATCTGACTCTACTAAGTTTTCATCATCTGTAATGTTGTTATCACCTCGGGTGATAAATCCTTTTGACCCTTCATGATCAACTACTTCTACAATTCTATGAGTATTTAATTCTCTATGTCCCTCGATAATAGTATAATAGGTAATTACATCGCCTTCCTTAAGGTCATATAAATCCTTAATATCCTTAACAATAATCAAATCACCTTTTTTAAATGTAGGGCTCATGGAATCCGATTGTACGCTCATAGGCATAAAACCTAAAACCGAAGCAATACCATCATTCTTTTCGGATGCAAATACCATCAACGTTACTAAAAACGCTAATATAAGCACGACCCATGCCAATACATCTACTATTATCTTTAATACTTTCTTCATGTTCCGTTTTTCCCCTTTAGAATATCGCGACTCCCTATGGTCGTTCAAAATAACACTTTAGGTGTTTTCTATAATCTTGAAGTTCATATTGAACTTGATCGTCCCACCAACTATGGCATCTACGCAATCCGGATCATTTCCCTCCAGCCAGATAACAACTGTATACTTGCTTCTGTCCTTAGGCTTGAAACCATCCTTCTGAGTACGCATGACAATATTTGATGATAAGAATTCCTTGTCACAGTCCTTCTCTATGCCGTTTCCGTTCTTCTTAGTCTTACCGTAGACCTGCTTCACGCCGTCTTCGTAGACTGCAACACGGATCGCATCATCAACGCCCTTCGTTACATTTTCTATAACCATCTCTCCTTCGTATGAGAGCGTGTCATCACCGGCATTTATAAGGTAAAATGTATAGGCGATGTAATTATTACCATTGTGGCTTCCGTTGATCTGATCGATGTTCGCAGGAAGATCCTCACCGCTGATATTCGTCATATCGTAAACGATATTCGCATTCAGCGTTGATAAGGTATGCTCATACTCTGGTGTCTCAGACAAGCAGAGACCCTGTCTGGCCATATCGTATTTATTAACTTTTACCGTGAAACTGCCGTACTTATCGTAGAAGTATGAAATGATATAGGCGAGTGCGATGATCGCAACCAGAAGTCCTATAAGGAGTGCCATGATACGAGTAAGCATCACGTGCCTCTTTACTTCTTTTGCAGTTCTTCGGATCTGAACGACGTCCTTGAATCCCTCGTTCTCTTGTTCTCTTTCTTTCTTCTTTGCCAAGATTCTGCCTCTCTATATGTAAATCAAAATGTCTGCATAACTCTTGTCCAAATGTAATGTTCCCACATTTGTCTCGGACCTATGACTCGTCGTCGTCCTTGAGACTCTTTCTTCGGAGATATCTCTCCTGTACATATTTTCCAACCAGCGGACCGGAGCCGAAATAACAATGTGCTCTATATAAGAGGTCTGCCTGGTCGGATCTGGTAACGCCATCTGCGATAGGCGTAGATCCCATATCTTCTATAAATCCACTGATGGATTCAACTGCCGCCAGCGCTCTGGTTTCATCCTTGAGGTAACCCATGATCTCCTCGCTCATCTGAACGTAGTCTACAGGGAAGTAGGCCAGTCGCATAAGCGGTGAGTTGACTCCTCCGAATTCCGTGAGCATGAAATGGAAGCCTCTGTTGCGGAGCTGCTCGATATTCTTGCCATGAACTGATGTGCCGGATATGAGCAGATCAGGGGACAGTTCGAAACATATTCTGTTCGTATCTACTCCAGACTCATCCATCATTGACATCAGCTTCTGCTGTACGCCGCGCATTCCCAAATACTTAAGCGGCATATATACCGAGATCCATCTAAAATAATAATCTCTGCTCTGCAGGTTCTTAATGGTTTCAAAAAGCTGAGTAAGTTCCAACTCAAACAAAGAAACACACTGATTACTTAACTCTGCCACCTTTCTATAGGTCTCTGGCATCAGTGTGCCCAAATCCGGTGTATTAAGTCTTGTTTTGGATTGAAGGAAGGATATCTCGCCGGATTCAAATTCTCTGATTCCGCGATAGTACATATCTACTGCCCTGAGTCCTCCAACCTTAGTTTCCAATACTTCGGAGTCCATTAGTCAAACCTCAGAAATCTAAAAAATACTCTAATAGGGCGCAATAGACCAAGAGGTTACAAGCACCCTATTAAAGTATATCTATAAATGGCAATTATGTCAACTTCTACTTCTTAATATGCTCCTTTACATATTCAGATTCTTCCTCTGTAAGAAAGTATCCATTACTGGCCACATATGGAACCGATCTGCTGCCCAGCACTACATTGTTATCAATTATCTCTACTGAGATATGGCTATTATATACACCATCCGACGAATTCGCCTGTATCTCGAAGCTTTGCGCCGGTTTATCCAGTTTATACAGCTGCAGCTCATGATTGCCCAAATAATATTCTCGAAGCTGCTGATACATTTCCATGGAAAAATCTATATCATAATCTATGCTGCCACTCTCCTTATATTCATGATAGGTAAATGTAACATCAGCCTTGTTCAGATAATAATCCACTAAACCATCTACATTCTGGCTCTCAGCATATACACCATAATTTATGAGGTATACATCACATCCATAATCTGACTCAAGCTTCGTAACGGAATATGAATCTTCACCAACCTCAACTCTGCCAAGAACCTCGCCTTCGCTTGTTCCAGGATTCTGTATCTCCGGGATCAGCCTAAGAGTTTTACCTTCATACTCTATCTCGGGTATAGTTTTATTTTCATCTTCGAAGGCTTCTGCCGAGGTCTCCGGATATATCGAGAAATCAACTCCGCCATCAGTACATTTGTCAACAAATTCGTCGATTCCTTCAACCTTGAAATCTTCCGTAACCAGCTCTGAAGAATCAGGAATATCACCATCATACATCGTTATCTTAAGGGCTGTGATCTCATTTCTTATCTCTGTATCACAATTAAAATATAATACACATTTCCCGACACCCGATATATCGGACGCGATAAAACAGTTAACTCGTGACCCATCATCAGCCGGCTCGCACCATCTCTTAATAATATTCTTATCATTAATTGCAAGAAGCGCCTTCGCCATATTAGTAGTTTCTTCTTCAGACATATTATCAAGGAGCTTCTGGGACACATAGAGAAGCGGCATATCCAATGAACTATTTTCATAGTCACCTGCAGCACCTAAAGCAACTGTAACATACGATCCACTGAAACGCTCCGGATAGTCGAGTCCAGGGAAGACTCCGCCCTCATTGCCATAGCCTTCTTCCCATTCGCGTATACACAGATTGTATACTCCAACACTGTCCTCATCAGCCTCATTTTCAAGGATATCTACCCAGTCCATTCGATACACTTTATCACCAGTTTCGACATAGCATATACAGTCTATCTGGTTTATAGATTCGTTCATCTTGTAGGTCTTGCCTTGAGTATAATTATAATCTCGTATTTCGGTGTGCGTCCCATCATACAGATCGAACATATACTCACAGCCCAGATCCCAGTCTGTTGTATCTGCGAGAGCCTTCTTAGAAAAAACGCTTTTCAGTTTGTCTTCGTCATCATTTTCCAGCGCTTCTACAACAGTTTCCGCAACACCCGGCATTATCTCCTCTTTGATCTGCTTAGGAGTATATCCCATCGGATCCTGGGTCAGATGGTCGGCCAGATTGAATCCCGAGCAGGCAGTCAGCGACGCCAATATAACCACCGCTAAAAAAGCAGGGAGAATTCTATTAATCAGTTTTGAAGAACGCATAATTCCTCCTTATTTTCAAAACCTGGAAATCAATAAATATGAATTCTATGAATCCATAGCTACAGATATCTGGGACTGCACCAAATGGACCACCAAGGTTTTCTAATTTTCCTGAGTTTCAACCGGCATATCGTTTTCCGCAAATGTAGCTGTCTTCGCATGTCCATAATATATCCTACTCGGATTACGTTCAAGAAGATTATTCCACGACTTCTCAATATCAGTTCCCTTATGCATATCCAGTTCGTATAATGGATTTAGATCACCAACAAAAAGAG
>CAMHCL010000063.1 GCA_946183625.1 uncultured Lachnospiraceae bacterium | reverse complement strand
CTGCCGGATTCCTTATCAAGCATGTAAATGTGATGAATGAGGTTTCGAGAGGTGATTATCTTGCGGACATTATTGATACCATGGATGGACATGTGATCAGCAAAGTGGTGGCACCGTGCGACGGAATCATATTCTTTATGCAGGATGATCCGCTAATATATCAGAATGAAGTAGCCTTCAAGATGATAAAGAAGTTACATCGTTAGTTTAGTATCCTGCGAATTATCGCGGATATTAAGTATATACCAAATAATAAAGGAGACATATTTATGAGCAACGTCAGAAGAATCTATGTAGAAAAAAGACCGGAATATGCTGTAAGAGCAGATGAGCTCACAAATGAATTCAGAAGCTATCTGGATCTCTCAGATGTGACAGTCAGAGAACTTGTCAGATATGATGTAGAGAATCTGGATGATGAAACATTTGAAGAGGCTATTCTTACTGTATTTTCAGAACCTCCTGTAGACATAGTTTACAGAGAAGAGTTCCCAACAAATGAAGATGAATTCGTGTTCTCAATGGAGTATCTCCCTGGACAGTTTGACCAGAGAGCAGATTCAGCTGAACAGTGTGTAAAGCTGCTGAACGATTCAGCAGAGCCTATCATCAGATCAGGTATCACATATGCTGTTTCAGGAACACTTACAGAGGAAGATAAGAAGACCATTGAAGAGTATGTAATCAACCCTGTAGAGTCAAGACTTTCATCAGGTGATAAGCCAGATACTCTCGTTATGAAATATGACGATCCTGCAGATGTCCGCATCATGGATGGTTTCAATACCATGTCAGATGATGACTTCAAGGCTTTATATGATTCACTCGGACTTGCTATGACATATAAGGATTTCCTTCACATTAGGAATTATTTCTCCACAGAGGAGAAGAGAGATCCTTCAATGACTGAGATCAGAGTACTTGATACTTACTGGTCAGATCACTGCCGTCACACAACATTTGCTACAGAGCTTACTGATATCAAGTTTGATGAAGGTAAGTATAAGGCTGCAATCGAAGGTACATTTAAGAAGTACCTTGAGGATGCTGCTGTTATAAATGCCGGCCGTGATGACAAGTTCACATGCCTTATGGACATAGCTCTTATGGGTATGAAGAAGCTTCGTAAGGACGGAAAGCTTGAAGACCTGGATGTATCTGATGAAATCAATGCATGTACAATAGTTGCTCCTTTAAATATAAAGAATGAAGATGGTTCTATCGTTACTGAGGACTGGCTCATATCCTTCAAGAACGAGACACATAACCATCCTACAGAGATAGAGCCTTTCGGTGGTGCTGCAACATGTCTCGGCGGTGCTATCAGAGATCCACTATCAGGTAGAACATATGTATATCAGGCTATGCGTGTTACCGGTGCTGCAGATCCTACAAAGAGCCTCAGCGAGACCCTCGCTAATAAGCTCCCACAGCGTAAGATCGTTACAACAGCAGCTAAGGGCTACAGCTCATATGGTAACCAGATCGGTCTTGCAACAGGACTGGTTCAGGAGGTTTACCATCCAAATTATGTTGCTAAGCGTATGGAGATCGGTGCCGTTATCGGTGCAGCTCCAAAGGATAATGTAAAGCGTCTCAGTTCTGATCCGGGAGATGTCATCATCCTTCTCGGTGGACGTACAGGTAGAGATGGCTGTGGTGGAGCTACAGGTTCATCAAAGGCTCATAACTCTGAGTCATTGGAGAGTTGTGGTGCAGAAGTGCAGAAGGGTAATCCACCTACAGAGCGTAAGCTTCAGAGACTGTTCCGTCGTCCTGAGGTAACAACTCTTATTAAGAAATGTAACGACTTCGGTGCAGGTGGTGTATCAGTTGCAATCGGCGAGCTGGCACCTGGACTTGATATAAACCTTGACCTGGTTCCAAAGAAGTATGCAGGTCTTGATGGTACTGAACTTGCTATTTCTGAATCCCAGGAAAGAATGGCACTTGTGGTTGCACCTGAGGATGCTGATAAGATGATCGACTTTGCAAGAGAAGAGAATCTGGAAGCAGTTAAGGTTGCAGTAGTAACAGAGGACCCACGTCTTGTTCTTAAGTGGAGAGGTAAGGAGATAGTTAATATCAGCCGTGCATTCCTTGATACAAACGGTGCTCATCAGGAAACACAGGTAGAAGTAAATATGCCTGATGAGAATGTAAATCCTTTTGCTGGTATCGATGGAAAGAATGGTACAGAAGAGTACAGTGATGAC
Organism: uncultured Lachnospiraceae bacterium; assembly: GCA_946183625.1. GTDB lineage: Bacteria > Bacillota > Clostridia > Lachnospirales > Lachnospiraceae > Eubacterium_Q. The sequence continues at coordinate 6,346 of CAMHCL010000063.1, read as the reverse complement.
ACAGCAGATGTTAAGAAGAAGTGGCTGGACATCCTGTCAGACCTTAACGTAGCTTCTGAACGTGGACTGGTTGAGATGTTTGACTCAACCATCGGTGCATGTACAGTGACAATGCCATATGGTGGTAAATATCAGCTCTCACCAATGCAGTCAATGATCGCTACAGTACCTATGACAGGACAGCGTACTACAGATTCTGTAAGTATGATGAGCTATGGTCTTGATCCATATCTCCTCAGCTGGAGCCCATATCATGGTGCTATATATGCAGTAATTGATTCAGTTGCCAAGATAGCAGCTGCCGGTGGTGATGTATCCAAGATACGTCTCACATTCCAGGAATACTTCGAGAGAATGACAGAGGATCCAACACGTTGGGGCAAGCCTCTCTCAGCACTTCTTGGAGCTTATTCAGCACAGATAGGCCTTGGACTTCCATCAATCGGTGGTAAGGACAGTATGTCCGGTTCATTTAACGATATAGATGTTCCACCGACACTCTGTTCATTTGCTGTGGCAATGAATACAGTTGAGAATGTAGTTACATCAGAATTAAAGAAAGCTGGAAATGTACTGGTTAAGATGGACATCCCTAAGGATGACATGTTAGTACCTGTATATATGGACGTTCTAGACAGATATGCAAAAGTTAGAAAAGCTGTAGAAGAAGGACTTATTGAGTCGGCATTTGCAGTTGGCTTTGGCGGTATTATTGAAGCTGTCAGCAAGATGGCATTCGGTAACAAGCTGGGTGTTGAAATAGATGAAAATGTAGTGAGTGCTGATGCACTCAGCACAAAGGACTATGGTTCAATAATCATGGAAGTTAGTCCTGAAAATGTACAGAAGCTGGAGCTTCCTGCAGTTGTTATAGCAACTGTTACAGATAACGGTACATTTACCTATGGTAAGGTCAGAATATCTATGGAAGATGCTCTTGCAGCATGGACAGGAAGATTAAATGGTGTATTTGCTACAGACAGTGGTGTCGCTGAGAGATTCAAGGGACACGCTGCTGATTATAAGGCTGGTCTTGCTTCCGGTAAGGATGAGAAGAAACTTAAGTTTAGATATAATCCAGAACTTACGGGTTATGAAGGTGGAGTATATCAGGCTAAGAATATAGTCGTAGCTAAGAATAAGATTGCAAAGCCAAAGGTATTCATACCTGTATTCCCAGGAACAAACTGTGAATACGACAGTGCCAGAGCATTTGAGAGAGCTGGTGCTGAGGCAGAGGTTATCGTTCTTAACAACATGGATGCACAGGGAATCAGAGATTCTGTTGATGCATTTGTTAAGGCTATAAGCCAGGCACAGATCGTTATGTTCCCAGGTGGATTCTCTGGTGGTGATGAGCCTGACGGATCAGGTAAGTTCATAGCTACAACATTTAGAAATGAGAAGATTAAAGACGAGATCATGAAGCTCCTTAATGAGAGAGATGGTCTGGCACTTGGTATCTGTAATGGTTTCCAGGCACTTATCAAGCTTGGACTTGTACCAACAGGTGAGATAGTAGAGCAGACAGAGAACAGCCCTACACTTGCACGTAACTCAATCGGACGTCATCAGTCCAGAATTGCTTATACAAAGGTTGTATCCAACAAGAGCCCATGGTTACGTAAGGCAGTACTTGGTGGAGTATATTCAATTCCTATATCACATGGTGAAGGACGTTTCGTAGCTAAGGAAGAGTGGCTGCGTAAGCTCTTCGAGAATGGACAGGTTGCTACACAGTACGTAGATCCTGAAGGCAATCTTACAATGGACGAGGATTATAATGTCAACGGTTCTTATATGGCAATCGAGGGTATTACTAGTCCTGATGGAAGAGTACTTGGTAAGATGGGTCACTCAGAACGTCGTGACAAGAATACTTATCTGAACATCTCTGGTGAGAAGAATCAGAAGATATTTGAATCTGGTGTTGAGTACTTCATGTAATACCTTTGTTCACTGGGAAATGCTTCGCTTAAGAGTATTTCAGGTGTATCTGAATAATTAGGAATAAGATTAATGGATATCAAAGATATTAGAGAATTATATACGAGATTACTGGGGAATGTCCGCCAGGTTATGATTGGCAGCGACGAAGTATTTTCACTGGTTTTCTCATCCATGATTTCCGGCGGCCATGTCCTCCTTGAGGACGTGCCGGGAACCGGAAAGACTACTATGGCCAAATGTATCGCTGACAGCATTGATGCTGATTTTAATAGAGTGCAGTTTACTCCTGACTTAATGCCACAGGATATAACCGGTCTGAATATATATAGTCAGAAAAGTGGTGAGTTCGAATTTGTTCCAGGACCTGTATTTACAAATATTCTCCTGGCTGATGAGATAAATAGAGCTACTCCGCGTACACAGAGTGCACTTCTTGAGGCTATGGAGGAGAGTGTGGTTACTATTGATGGAAAGAGCAGGAAGCTGGATGAACCTTTCTTAGTAATAGCTACAGAGAATCCGGTGGAGACCACCGGTACATTTCCACTTCCGGAAGCTCAGCTGGATAGATTTATGATCAAGCTCACTATGGGAGATCTGACTAAAGATGAAGAAGTAAGCATTCTTGAGCGATTTATACTTGATTCTCCTCAGGACGAAGTGAAGCCTGTATGTACCAAGGAAGATATACTTGCTGCAAGTGAAGCAGTAAAGCATGTGACTGTGAAGAAACCAGTAATGAATTATATAGTTTCATTGGCTGATGCAACCAGAAATCATTCAAAGATATTTGCCGGAGTTAGTCCGAGGGCATCACTTAATCTTATGAGACTTGCCCAGAGTTTTGCGGCTATATCAGGAAGGGATTATGTTACACCTGATGATGTAAGATTCCTTACACCTTATGTTTTCTCACATAGAGTAATAACAGCATCTGGTGTTAGTTCTTTATCCGATATCAGAGACATTATTACTGAGGTTGTATCTGTAGTTGATGTACCTGTAGAGAACTGGAATAGTTGATATATGAAGTTTATAGCAGCGGTAATTATTCTTACAATTACATATTTTGTACAGAAGATGCTGTTCAGTAAATATTGGAATAGAGGTCTGGAAACGGACGTTTATTTCAATCGCGATTTTGTAGAGTGCGGGGAGAATGCAGAGCTTGTTGAGATAGTAACCAACAGAAAGACTCTGCCTCTTCCTGTTTTTCATTTGAAGTTTTCTGTGGATAAGAGTCTGAAGTTTTTGGATAATGACAACTCCATGGTTACTGATAAATTTCATAAAAATGAAGTCTTTGCTGTAATGGGACACCAGAGGATAACACGTAAGCATCTGTTTACTGCAACTCTTCGTGGAGTAGTTGGAATAAGTGATGCCAGCGTTCTGGTTAAAGACTATTTCATGACTGGCTCCTATGCGACTAAAGCTTATTGTCATGATACTATTTATGTATTTCCGAAGAAGATAAATACAGAGAGATTCAATCTCAGCTTCCGTGGAATCTATGGCGAGATTGAAGCCAGGAGAAGTATTGTTGAGGATAGTCTTACATTTCGCGGTATCAGGGCCTATCAGTCCTTTGATCCCTACAGAAGCATCAACTGGAAGCAGAGTGCCAAGTCCGGCGATCTGATGGTCAATATGTACGGTTATACTACTGACAGTCGTGTCAGGATCCTTCTCAATCTGGATAATGATTATATGATAGAGACCAATAAGCTTCTGGAAGAAGCGATAAGCCTTGCCAGCAGCTTCGCAAGACATTTTCTGGATGAGGGAGTAGGCGTATCAGTAGTAACTAACGGCAGAGATGGGGAAGGCCGTGTTCTTCCGCCAGTTGAAGAGGGTGCAGAGAAGAGACATGGCATAACTATAGATAAGACACTTACTGAGATAGATGGCTCGGAAGGTAAAGACTATTTCCTGGAAATACTGAAGAAGGAAATGTCTTCAATCAAAGATGAAGTTCTTTATCTGGTCATCAGTCCTTATGCAAAGGAAGATATGATGACACTTCTCGACAAACTACAGTCAGAGGGCGCAGCAGTTCATATGGTTGTTCCTTATTATGATGAATTTCCATATGTGCCGAACCGTTCCTATGCAGATGGATGGGAGGTGCCGTTAAATGTATAAATGGGTCAACCGTACCAGAAAGTACACAAGACTGGTTTATCAGATATTGTCACTGATCCTTCTCATCAACATAGGTCTGACTTTGTTCAGGGCGCCTCTTATGAAATGGGATCCGGTGGTTACCATTATAGGAGTAATGGTTCTGTCATATCTGCTGAGAGATATGCTCAGCAGAGGCGTTTTTCTTATGCTGATCCACGTCGCTATGGGAGTGGGAGTATATTTTATAACCCAGATCTTCTATATGAAATTTATTATGATAGCTGTTGTGACCTTTGCCTTCGTAGATGGCTTTTATTATATGGCCAGAGGCTATACTCTTAAGAGGATGTTTGATGTCCCGTGGGGAGCAACATTTATGGGAATTGTTGCAGGTGCCCTGGGTTCGTATCTTCATGTCAGGACACTCTCCATAATGGGTTATATTATTGCAATCATTCTGATAATCCTCTTCCTGGTTACGCTGTATCTGGAGGAGACGGAGAGATATCTCATAGCCTCAAGAGATGTTACCGGTGTTCCTATCAAGCAGATAATCTCAATTAATACGCTTATAGTATCCGGAATTATGACTGCGGCAATAGCGATAATAGCCTTATCGGATCTTATGAGCTTCCCTCATATAATAATCGTATTTGGGGATGTAATGATACAGATAATAAGGATTATCATTGTCATAGTGGGTCTGCTCATAAATATAATTCTTGGATTCTTCTCCGGCGGCACAGCTGGGGTTCCTGTTGATACATCAGGCTTAGCGCAGGCTGATAAGTCGAGTATGCTTGCTGCCATAATAAACTTTATGGTCATGGCTGTTTCAACTCTTGTGACTTTATTTATTATCATCAGGTTCTTTGCCGGTATTATCAAGATGCTTATATCCAGACAGGATAGAGATTTTGAATTTGCGGAGAATATTGATAAGAAGAGAAAGGGCGTTATTGTCAGGGAGAAGCTCTATGCAGAGGAAGATGAGAGCCGGCTCTCGCCTGAGATGAGAGCAAGACGTATTTACAGGAAGAAGGTTCTGTCTCATAGAAATGTATTTATGCCTGATGCCAGTGACACTACTGGTGATATAGACAGAATACTGAACCGTATAAATAAGACCAGGTCCGACGATTCGATTGAATCCACTGATAATAGTTCAGAGAATGAAAGAGTAGCATTATCTGAAAGAAAGTTCGGAAGGCTGACAGTTCTATACAATGCTGTAAGATATGGAAATACGGTTCCTGACAGGGAATATCTGAAAGAAATGAAGAAGAGTTAAGGGGAATATTATGGCGATTTTAGGAATCGATCTGGGAACAACAAATTCTCTCGGAGCCATGTATATAGATGGGGATGTATGCTTGATACCTAATTCATTTGGTGAATATCTAACGCCAAGTGTAGTTAGCTTTGACGATGATGGAAGCGTTTATGTGGGTGCTGTTGCGAAGGAGCGTCTCATAACCCATCCGGAGAGAACATTTGCTTCCTTCAAGAGAAATATGGGCATGGATAAATGTTATGCCCTTGGCAGGAAGAATTATTCATCAGAAGATCTTAGCAGCTTCGTTGTCCGATCCATAGTTGAAGATGCCGAAAGATATGTGGCTGATATGGATGGTGTTACAATTGATGAAGTTGTTATTTCTGTGCCTGCATATTTCCAGGACAAGCAGAGGGTTGCTACAAAACAGGCGGGAGCTCTGGCTGGTGTAAAGGTGCATCGAATCGTTAATGAACCTAGTGCTGCAGCCCTTGCCATATATAATGATCAAAAACAGGAGGAGATGATCCTGGTATTTGACTTTGGTGGTGGTACACTGGATGTCTCTATTGTGGATTGCTTTGAAAATGTAGTTGAAATTATTTCAGTTGCAGGTGATAACCATCTTGGCGGTGATGATTTCAACAGAGTCATAGCTGACATTTTCCTTAAGGATAACGACCTCACTATAAATGACCTGTCTAAAAAGGAATATGCCATCCTGCTGAAGAATTCTGAGATATGCAAGCGTGTCATTACGGACGAGGGGAAGGGTGTAGTCAGCCTTGTTTATAAAGACAATAAATTATCAGCGGAAGTCACAACCCAAAGACTTATGGAAGAGTCAGGATGGATTTTTAATAAGATTAAAACTGTTCTGGAGAGAGCACTTCGAGATGCAGAGCTTACCGTTCTTGATATAGATTCAGTAGTTATGGCAGGCGGTTCCAGCAATATGCCGGTGGTACGTACATTTCTAAATCTCCTTTTTCA
>CAMHCL010000062.1 GCA_946183625.1 uncultured Lachnospiraceae bacterium | reverse complement strand
TCAGATGATACAACATACATCACACAGAAGACAGTTATCATGGGTAATCTGGAAGTAGAGGGTGATGTAGAAATCCTCGGACGTGTAGAAGGTGATGTGAAATGTACTGGCAAGACTATTCTTGGCGGCAGAGTAAATGGTGATATTGAAACAGGTGACCTGTATGCTAATAAGGCGCACATCGCTGGCAAGATCACTTCAACAGGCAATGTAAAGATTGGTGCAGGAACCATATCAATTGGTGATATCACAGCAGATTCTGCTCTTATAGCAGGTGCTGTTAAGGGAGATATAGTTGTTGAGGGTTCTGTAATAGTTGATTCTACTGCTGTAATAGTCGGCAATATAACTTCTAAATCTATCCAGATAAATAATGGTGCGATAGTAAATGGTTCGTGTCATCAGACCGGTGTTGATGAAGACATAAAGAAGTTCTTCACAGAAGGCATCGAAGAAGTTGGAAATGGCGAAAGTGATGTTGAAAATCTCGAAAGCATTGAAGAAGTGTAAAGAGGATTCAGTACATTTTACTATTACACAGATACTACAGGGAGGCATGATATGAAGATGAACAGAATACTTCTGAAGCTAAGTGGAGAGGCTCTTGGAGAGAACGGAAAGGGTTTCTCAGAAGCAGAGGTGAGTAGAGTCGCTGCTGAAGTTAAGAAGGTAAGTGATAAGGGTATTCAGATAGGAGTTGTTATCGGCGGCGGTAATTTCTGGCGTGGAAGAACATCCAATGATATGGACAGGGTGAAAGCAGACCAGATAGGTATGCTTGCAACTGTTATGAATGCTATATATGCAGCTGATTGCTTTTCCAGAGAGGGAATGACTTGTCATGTTATGACCCCTTATGCGATCGGTGATGTATCAGAGCTTTACGTCAGAGATAAGGCTATAGAATATCTCGAAAAGGGTGACATTGTTTTCTTCGCAGGAGGAACAGGACATCCATACTTCTCAACAGATATGGCTGCTGTACTCAGGGCAGTTGAGACAAAATGTGATTATATTCTTTCTGCAAAGGCAATCGATGGAGTTTACGACAGTGATCCAAAGACTAATCCAAATGCAGTTAAGTTTGATGAAATGTACATGTCAGATATAGTTGATAAGAAGCTTGGTGTTATTGACCTGGCGTCAGCAGTTCTGGCAATGGAGAATCATCTTCCTATGCTTCTCTTCGGACTTAATGAAGAAGACTCAATCGTCAGAGCAGTAGAAGGCGAGAAGATAGGAACAGTAATTAAAGCAGAATAGTAAAATTGGCCCTGCCTCATGGGGCGGGCGGAAAAGGTATATTATATAAAGGTATTCAGGAGGAAACAAAAATGGCAGATTATAAGGACAGAATGCAGAAGGCGATTGAATCACTTCAGTCAGAATTTGGAACTATCAGAGCAGGACGCGCTAACCCACGTATGCTCGACAGAATCAAGGTTGAATATTATGGAACAGAGACTAACCTTCAGGGTGTTGCAAATATATCTGTTCCAGATGCAAGAACTCTTATGATCTCACCTTGGGAGCCTTCAATGACTAAGGAAATCGAGAAGGCTATACTTGCATCAGATCTTGGTATTACACCAAATAACGATGGAAAGAATATCATCCTTAATTTCCCTGAGCTTACAGAGGAAAGACGTAAGGAACTTGCCAAGGATATAAAGAAGAAGGGTGAGGCTGCAAAGGTTGCTGTAAGAAATGTACGTCGTGATGCAAACGATTCAGTTAAGAAGCAGAATAAAGCAGGCGAGCTTTCAGAGGATGAACTTAAGTCTGAGGAAGAAGATATCCAGAAGGCAACAGATAAGTTTATAGCTGAAATCGACAAGCTTGTTGATAGTAAAACAAATGAGGTTATGACAGTATAGTATGAGTGAAGAATATAAGATTCCACAGCATGTAGCAATAATACTTGATGGTAACGGCAGATGGGCAAAGAAGAGGCACATGCCCAGAAACTTTGGCCACAAAGCTGGTGCTGATCAGATAGAAGTTATATGTCGTGAAGCATGGAACATGGGGATTAAATATCTGACTGTATATGCTTTTTCTACTGAGAACTGGAAAAGATCTGTAGAAGAGGTTACAGGTATTATGACCATCCTCAGAAATTTCCTGGAGACTGCTATAGAAAGATCTAATCGCGATAACATGAGAGTAAGAGTTATCGGTGAGAGAAGCAGACTCGATGCGGATATCATAAAGGCTATAAATGAGCTGGAAGAGGCAACGAAGAATAATACCGGACTCCAGTTTAATATAGCGCTTAATTATGGTGGAAGAGATGATATAACCAGAGCGGTAAGACATATCGCCGAGGAAGTAAAAAATGGCGAGCTTCAGATAGAGGATATAACAGAACAGTGCATATCAGATCATCTGGATACTCATGACATACCTGATCCTGATCTTATGATCAGAACCAGTGGTGAGATCAGATTATCCAACTTCCTTACATGGCAGCTGTCTTATTCTGAGTTTTATTTCTGTGACACATTATGGCCGGATTTTGATAAAGAAGAGCTTAAGAAAGCTGTTGATTATTATAACGGCAGAGATAGAAGATTTGGCGGGGTATAATTAATGTTCTGGACGAGACTGATAAGCGGTATAGTGCTTGTGATCCTTGCAGTAGTAGTATTATGGCTGGGACCACTGCCAACCTGCGTTGCAGTAGCGGGATTATCACTTGTAGGTGTTTTTGAGTTATGCCGCGTCTACAAGGTTGAGAAAAAAACGCCGGGAGTAATAGCATATATTTGGACTGTGTTTTATTACATAGTTCAGTTCTTTGGTTCATACAAGATATTTGGATATGAAATAAAGAAACTGGAAACGCTTGTAATGATCACATATCTGCTTGCAATTCTGGCTGTATATGTATTCAAATTCCCTAAGTATCATGACAAAGAGATTATGGCGGTATTCCTTTCATTTTACTATGTGAGCGTAATGCTGTCTTATGTGTTCAAGATAAGAAATCTGGACGATGGAGGATACTTCGTTGTTCTCGTTTTCATATGCTGCTGGGGAAATGATACGCTTGCATATGTATTCGGAAGACTCTTTGGAAAACATAAGATGTCTCCGATACTCAGCCCTAAGAAGAGTGTAGAGGGTCTTATTGGAGGACTGCTCGGAGCGGGTGCATTAGGTGCCCTGTTCGGACTGTATTTTAATTATGCAGTTCACGAGGTACCATACCTTCCATTATGGCTCTTTATCATATGCACACTGGGTGCAGTTCCGGCAGTTATCGGAGACCTGGCTGCATCTGCAATTAAGAGAAATAATGATGTTAAGGATTATGGAACTCTGATACCTGGTCATGGTGGAGTTATGGACAGATTTGACAGTATGATTTTCGCTGCTCCAATTCTCTATTACCTGGTAGAATTTGTAGTGCTTAGACATTATTAGACTCACAAGAGGAATCGATTATGAAGAAGATATCCATCATAGGTTCAACTGGTTCTATAGGAACTCAAAGCCTGGAAGTAATAGACAATAATAATGATATGAAATGCGTTGCCATGTCATGTGGAACTAATATTGATCTGTTTGAGAAGCAGGTAAGACAGGTGCGTCCTGAAATTGTTTCTGTTGCTAAGGAGTCTGATGCAAAAGATCTCAAGGTGAGGATTGCTGATGTCACAAGTGCTTGTGGAAAGTCTATAGAAATCCTCAGTGGTATGGAAGGACTTAAAGCTGTAGCAGCTTATCCTGATTCCGAAATAACAGTAACAGCTATCGTAGGGATGATAGGCGTTGAACCTACACTGGCTGCCATAGAAGCTGGAAATGATATAGCTCTTGCAAACAAGGAAACTCTTGTTACCGCTGGACATCTGGTTATGTCCAGAGCTAAGGAGAAGAGTATAAGCATCCTTCCTGTGGACAGCGAACATTCAGCTATATTCCAGAGTCTTCAGGGGAATCAGCATAATGAAATATCACGTATACTACTTACAGCTTCAGGCGGGCCTTTCAGAGGAAGAACCAGAGAAGAATTAAAGGAAGTTACTGTTGAGCAGGCACTTAAGCATCCTAACTGGTCGATGGGACCTAAAATAACCATCGATAGTGCTACTATGATGAACAAGGGATTGGAGGTTATAGAAGCACACTGGCTTTTTGATGTGCCTGTAGACAAGATAGAAGTTTTAGTTCAGCCTCAGAGCATCATTCACTCTGCAGTTGAATATGAAGACGGAGCAGTTATTGCCCAGCTGGGTACACCAGATATGAAGCTGCCTATACAGTATGCACTTACATATCCGGACAGAAGATTCCTTCCGGGCGAAAGACTTGACTTCGGAAAGATGGCTGGCATATATATTGAAAAGCCGGACAGAGATACATTTAAAGGACTGGACATAGCGGGCCGTGCCAGCAAGATTGGCGGCTCTATGCCAACAGTCATGAATGAAGCAAATGAATATGCAGTAGCAAAGTTTTTAAAGGGAGAAATAAGATTCCTGGATATCTATGATCTGATAGAGAAAGCAATGGATGCGCACAAGGTTATAGAGCATCCATCTCTTGAGGATATTCTCGCAACCAGAGACTGGACTGATGAATATCTGAGAGGACAGGAAACAGTATAAGGATGAATATTATATTTATCGTGCTCATGCTCGGAATAATAGTATTCGTACATGAGTTTGGACATTTTATATTTGCAAAATTAAATCATATACAGGTTAATGAATTCTCTATAGGTATGGGACCGGCTATAATGAAGTTTCATCGTGGAGATACAGAGTACAGCGTAAGGGCTCTGCCTATAGGTGGATACTGTCTGATGGAGGATAATTCAGACGATCCTACAAACAAGAAGGCGTTCAATAACCGTCCAGTACTTGCCAGATTATCAGTGGCTCTGGCAGGTCCTTTTTTTAACTTTATACTGGCTTTTATTCTGTCAATATTTGTATGTCATTTCACATATATAGATCCACCTACACTGACAACAGTTGTTGAGAACAGCGCTGCCGAGGAGGCAGGAATTCAGGAAGGTGATACTATAACAAGACTGAATAATGACAGGATTTATACATTTCGTGAGCTCCAGTTATTCACAATGGTTTCTGATCCGACAGAGCCTATAGAAGTGGAGTATGAGAGGGGCGGAAAAAGGTACACCACAACTGTTAAACTGAAGAAGGATGCTGAAACCGGATCATATCTCTTCGGAATAATTGCGCAGCCGCAGGATTCAAAGGGAATACTGGATGACCTGGAGTTTTCCTTATATGAGGTAAGACTACAGATCAAGACCACCATTTATTCCGTGAAGATGCTTATATCCGGTAAACTGGGCAAGGACAGTCTTATGGGCCCCGTTGGTATAGGTAACATGATGAATACTGTGATAGAGGATACGAAGGAGAACAGTACCAAGGACACTGTTGTGTTAAATGTACTCCTTAGCATTGTGGATTTCACAATGCTGATCAGTGCGAATCTTGGCGTTATGAATCTGCTTCCGCTTCCGGCACTGGATGGTGGCAGAATCATGTTCATCCTTATCGAGGGAATATCCGGCAAACCGGTTCCACGAGAGAAGGTGGCACTAGTTAATGCAGTGGGCTTCGCACTTCTGATGATCCTCATGATTTTTGTATTCTTCAATGATATCGGGAATGTACTTAAGTAAGGAAGCGGGCTGAGTCCGGATTGAGATATTTGTCAATGAAGTCGAGATATAAAATACGGAGATTGAATATATGTACAGAGATAATACGAAAATAATCAATATTGGCGGAGTTAAGATCGGCGGAGGCAATCCAATTGCAATCCAGTCTATGACTAATACACCTACAGAGGACGTGGCAGCAACTGTAGCTCAGATCAAGAGACTTGAGGAGGCAGGCTGCGACATAGTCAGATGTACGGCTAATACTGAGGCGGCAGCAAAGGCTTTTAAAGAGATAACTGCGGCTTCACAGATTCCTGTAGTAGCAGATATACATTTCAATTATAAGCTTGCTATCCTTGCTATGGAGAACGGGGCTGACAAGATCAGGATCAATCCGGGAAATATCGGCGGCGAAGAGAAGCTGAAGGAAGTAGTCAAGGTTGCAAAGGAGAGAGGAATCCCTATTCGTGTAGGCGTTAATTCCGGATCTCTCGAAAAGGATATACTTGAGAAGTATAATGGCGTTACTGCTGAGGGAATAGTTGAGAGTGCACTGGATAAGGTAAGAATGATCGAGGAGAGCGGCTATGACAATATAGTCATAAGCATTAAGTCTTCTGATGTTCTGATGTCTGTTCAGACCCATAAGCTTATTTCTGAAAAGACAAACTATCCTCTTCATGTGGGTATTACTGAATCAGGCACTGTATGGAGTGGAAATATAAAGTCATCAGTTGGTTTAGGAATCATACTGAATGAAGGTATAGGTGATACCATCAGAGTTTCTCTTTCTACTGATCCTGTAGAAGAGGTTCGTACTGCCAAGCTTATACTTAAGACTCTGGGACTTCGAAGTGGTGGTATATCACTGGTATCCTGTCCTACATGTGGAAGAACTCATATAGACTTAATAGGACTTGCAGAACAGACAGAGAAGCTGATTGAGAATTATTCAGCTCTGAATATTAAGGTGGCTGTTATGGGATGTGCAGTTAATGGTCCGGGAGAGGCCAGAGAAGCAGATCTTGGTATAGCCGGTGGTGAGGGCGAAGGCCTCATCTTTAAACATGGAGAAATCCTGAGGAAGGTTCCACAGGAGAAATTATTGGAAGAACTGAAGTTGGAATTGGATAATTGGCAGGGATAATATAATGGCGAGACGTTTATTTAAAGAAGTCTTTCAGGATATAAATCTTGGCGAGGTAGATGACTACTTTGATGACGTTTATGTTACGGGCGTTACTATGTGGAAAAACGCCCGTAAGTTATGTGTTGAGATAGAGTCGTCACATTTGATATCTAAAAGAAATATATGGAAGGCTGAGGATTGTATAAGGCTATATTCTTTTGGAGAATACTCCAAGAATAAAGTTGAGATAATAGAGAGATATCTTCTCTCGGGACAATATAATACAGAGAATCTGACACACATATATTATGATAGTTTCATGGATGAGCTGAGACAGAGTAATTATGTGGATTTCAAGCTGCTCTTCAGAGCGCCTTTTGAGGTTCAGGATAATTTGATAACCTTCACAGTTGTTGATGGGATCATGGCTCAGGAACGTAAGAGTCAGATAGAGAAATTCTTTCGGAATGTATATCTGTCCAGGTTTGGCATGAATGTTACAGTTAAGCTTAAGCTGGTTAAGAAGGAGAAGAAGGAAGAGTCAGAAGAGGACAAGGCAGATGAAGCTATAGAGGATGTGCCTGTTGTTGTCATGGAGGGAAGTCCGGAAGAGAAGGATGACCGCATGGAAGTGATCCAGAGTAAATTCGAGGAGAGTTACAGCCTGGAAGATAATGCGGTTGTTATGGAGTTTCCTGATATGAAGAAGAAGGAAGAAGAGAAGAAACCTAAGAAGGATTACAAGGCTAATCTGGATAAATATAAGAAGATGAATTATGATGATCCAGATTGTTTTTACGGCAAGAATACAGAGGGTGATATTACTCCTATCTGTGAGATAAATGATATGTCTATAGGCGAGCATGTTGTCAGAGGACAGGTGTTCAGTCTGGAGGACAGGCAGCTGAAGAGTGGTAAATATATCATCACAGGTGCTATTACTGATTTTACTGATTCTATAGGCTTCAAGCTTTTCGTGAAGGAAGACGACAGGGATCCTATATTGGAGGATCTGAAGAAGGGCGGCTTCTACAGGATAAAGGGAATAGTCGATTATGATGACTGGTCCAGAGAGATAGCTATAAAGTCCATTAATGGAATTAATAAGATTCAGGATTTCAGAGTTAAGCGTGAAGATAACGCAGAGGTCAAGAGAGTTGAGCTTCATCTTCATACTAATTTCAGTGAAATGGATTCCGTTGCTGATACCAAGAAGATAGTACAGCAGGCTTATGACTTCGGCCATAAGGCTATGGCTATTACTGATCATGGTGTTGCTCAGGCTTTTCCAGTTGCGAATACTTATGTTCATGAGAAGCTGGGTGATCCAGAGGACTTTAAACTTATCTACGGCCTTGAAGGGTATTTCGTAGATGATATCAAGACTCTGGTAATGAACAGTCAGGGACAGAGTCTTGAATCGGATTATGTTGTCTTTGATATAGAGACAACTGGTCTGTCATTTAAGTTTTCTAAGATTATAGAGATAGGTGCTGTAAGGCTTGATAGTAATGGACAGGAGATAGGCAGATTTGATGAGTTTATCAATCCTGAGATACCTATATCATATGCTACTACAAAGCTCACTTCTATTACTGATAATGATGTTAAGAATGCAGATACCATCGATAAGGTTCTTCCACGTTTCCTCGAGTTTGCAAAGGGTGCGATGCTTGTGGCGCACAATGCAACATTTGACACTACATTTATCAGAGTGAATGCACATAGATGTGGACTCGAGTATAACTTTACTGCACTGGATACCATGACTCTGGCACATATCTTCCTGCCGGATCTTGGAAGATATACTCTGGACAGACTGACCAAGCATTTCGGACTCACAAATGCTCATCACCACAGAGC
>CAMHCL010000061.1 GCA_946183625.1 uncultured Lachnospiraceae bacterium | reverse complement strand
TGAGTGGCCAGGAATATTCTATGGATGGAGTTAATTGGCAGACTTCGGCTACATTTACTGGTTTGGAACCAAACACAGAATATGATTTTTATACAAGAAAGAGAGCTAAATCATATTATCATGAAAGTGATGCTTATGGACCGGTAAAATTCAAAACAGAAAAACAGCCTATAACAAAACTTACTGTTTTTCCTACTAATTATGATATCAAGGAAGAAGAATCATTTGAGATAGAAGAAACCATACTTCCTGAAAATGCAACTGACAAGATTATTAACTGGACAAGTTCTAATCCGGAACTTGCCAAAGTAGAAAGAACTGCTGATGGCAAGGTTGTAGTAACCGGTCTTAAGTATGGTAAAGCTGTTGAGATTAAGGGTATAGCAAATGATGGTAGCGGGAAGACTGCTACAGTAACAGTAAATGTAAACGAAAAAGAACATGCATGGGATGAAGGAACAGTAACACAACAGCCTACATGTACTAAGACTGGAGAGAAGAAATATAAATGTACGGTTTGTGGAAATGAAGAAACTAGAATAATAGATATGCTTCCACATAAAGAGGTGGTAGATGCATATAAGGCTCCGGGTTGTGAAACAACCGGTCTTACTGAAGGAAAACATTGTTCAGTATGTAAGACTGTTCTTGTGGCACAGGAAGAGATTCCTGCTACGGGACATAATTCGATAGTTGACCCTGCAGTAGCACCAACATGTACAACTAATGGACTTACTGAAGGAAGTCACTGTTCAAATTGTGGCAAGGTATTTACAGCTCAGGAAGTGGATCCTTTACTTGGACATGATTATACAGAATGGACAGATGTATATGGAGATCAGACTCTGTTTACAAGAACTTGTAACAGATGCGATCTGCTTGAAGCAGAAGAACATCGATATGACGATGGTGTAGTAACAACGAAACCTTCATGTGAATGTACTGGTGTAATGACATTTACTTGTCAGGATTGTGGAAGAGAAAAGACTTCAATTATCCAACCAACAGGACATACTTCGGTGGTGGATCCTGCTGTAGCTCCAAAGTGTGAGAAGACAGGACTCACAGAGGGAAGTCACTGTGCAAGTTGTGATACTGTATTTACTGCGCAGGAGGTGATTCCTTCACTTGGACATGATTGGGATGAAGGAGTAGTATCCGAAGAACCAGAGGGCTGTGGCAAGGATGGAATCATGACTTATACGTGTCAGCGCGAAGGTTGTGGTGAAACTAAGAATGAAAAGATAACGGCTGAGCCACATGAATTTGAGTATCATAAAGCAATTTCAGCAACTCTTACTTCACCTGGAACAAGAGAGTTCTATATTTGCAAAAAATGTGAAAGAATGTTTACAGATGAAGATGCACAGGAAGAATTATTCGTTGAGGATCTTCCAACGTATCTATTTGATAATGATGGAGTTGTAAAATACAATGGCACCTGGTACTATGTGAAGAATCGTCTGTTCGATAAATCATATACAGGCTTTGGCACGAATAAGAATGGTGTATGGTATGTAAAGAATGGAATTGTCGATTTCAAGATAACCGGTGTATATAAAGGAACAATTAATGGAAAGACAGGCTGGTACTATGTAAAGGACAGCAAGTATAACAGTGGATATACAGGCTTTGCCAATAATAGCAACGGAACCTGGTATGTAAAGAAGGGAATTGTTGATTTCAAGGTAACCGGCGTATACAAGGGAACAATTAATGGAAAGATTGACTGGTACTATGTAAAAGATAGTAAGTATATAAGCAACTTCACAGGTATTGCATCTAATCAGAATGGAAGTTGGTATGTGAAAAACGGAAAAGTTAATTTCAGTTATAGTGGTACTGTTAAGTTTAACAAAAAAACATATACTATAAAGGCTGGTAAGGTTACTGCTGTGAAGTAATAAACACAAATGATTTACTTAAATCTAAAAAACTGTTAGAATATCTTTCAGTTTGTTTAAATGGAGTGTTATATTTATGAAATTTACAAAAATGCACGGAATCGGAAATGATTACGTATACGTAAATTGTTTTCAGGAACAGGTTGACGATCCTGTTGAACTGTCAAAGTACGTAAGTGACCGTCACTTCGGAATTGGGTCAGATGGTCTTATTCTTATAAAGCCAAGTGACAAGGCTGACTTTATGATGGATATGTATAATCTGGATGGTTCCCGAGGTATGATGTGCGGTAATGGCATCAGATGTGTTGGCAAGTATGTATATGATCATGGCATGACTGATAAGGATGTCATATATGTCGAGACTCTGTCTGGTATCAAAAAGCTGGACCTTATCTCGGAATCTGTTGATGTTCTTCGAGCTGAGGATCCACAGAAATACGGATACTTAAATGTTAATAATAATGGCCGTGTTGTTAAATATGTCACCGTCAACATGGAAGCTCCTATCCTTGAACCAGAGAAGGTTCCTGTGAAGCTTAATGAATGTGCTAATCCTAGAACTGTTAAGGAAGTCTTTTCTGAAATAGCAAAGAGGAATGATGAAGAATTATATCTTCCTGAGGCTATGAATCCGGAGGAGCATGTGGCGTTCAGAATGCCAATTGCTATAAATGATACGATGTATTACGGTACATGCGTTTCTATGGGCAATCCTCACTGCATAGTATTTGTGGATAATACCGATGATTTCCCTATTGAAACAGTGGGACCTATGTTTGAAACAAGCAGGCATTTCCCTGAGAGAGTAAATACAGAATTTATCGAAGTTATTGATAGGAAGCATATAAAGATGAGAGTGTGGGAGCGAGGCTCTGGCGAAACTCTCGCGTGCGGAACTGGTGCTTGCGCGGCTACAGTTGCAAGTGTTCTTAACGATAAGACTGATGATGAGATAACAGTATCTCTTCTTGGCGGCGATCTGTTCATACATTGGGACAGAGAGTGCAACATGGTCTTTATGACAGGACCTGCTACGACGGTGTTCGAGGGTGAAATCTAGATTGATTTCACATAGACTTCAGTCAGATATTTAATAAATCATATAATAGATTCATGAATATTGGAGGTATATATAAAATGTTCAAAGTGAATCAGGACTATTTAAAGTTACCGGGAAGTTATCTCTTCTCGACAATCGCAAAAAAGGTAAATGATTTTCAGACAGCAAATCCTGATAAGAAGATCATCAGACTGGGAATAGGAGATGTTACTCAGCCGCTGTGTCCTACAGTTATCAAGGCACTTCATGACGCAGTTGATGAAATGGCAGCAGCCGATACATTTAAAGGCTATGCGCCTGATTTGGGTTACAGCTTCCTTAGAGATACCATAGTAGATAAGGTATATAAGCCGCTTGGAGCAGAAGTATTTGCTGATGAGGTTTTTGTCAGTGACGGAGCCAAGAGTGATTCCGGAAATATCCAGGAGATATTTGAAAAAGATGTAAAGATTGCGGTATGTGATCCTGTTTATCCTGTATATGTTGATACAAATGTAATGGCAGGTCGTACCGGCACATATGATCCTGACACAGGACTTTGGAGTGACGTTATATATATGCCATGTACTGCAGCTAATGGTTATGCTCCGGAACTGCCTTCGGAAGTTCCGGATGTTATATATCTCTGCTTCCCTAACAATCCTACAGGTGCGACTATAACTAAGTCACAGCTTCAGGACTGGGTTGATTATGCTAATAAGAATGGTTCAGTTATCATATATGATGCTGCTTATGAAGCTTATATAAGTGAAGCAGATGTACCTCACAGTATTTATGAGTGTGAAGGTGCAAGAACATGTGCAATAGAGATAAGATCATTCTCTAAGAATGCAGGATTTACAGGTACACGTCTTGGATATACTGTAATTCCTAAGGATATAAAGGACGATAATGGAGTTACACTGAACAGTCTTTGGGCTCGTCGCCATGGTACCAAGTTTAATGGTGCTCCATATATCATTCAGCGCGCAGGCGAGGCTGTATTCTCAGAAGCAGGCCAGAAGGAAACAGGAGAGCAGATTGCATATTATATGAAGAATGCTGCTTATATCAAGAACGGACTTGCAGAGGCTGGATATACAGTTTCAGGTGGAGTTAATGCACCATACATCTGGCTCAAGACTCCAGATGGTATGACTTCGTGGGATTTCTTCGATTATCTACTTGAGAATGCAAATGTAGTAGGTACACCGGGCTCCGGATTCGGACCAAGTGGAGAAGGACATTTCAGACTTACTGCTTTTGGTACTTATGAAAATACAGTAGAAGCTATAGACCGTATTAAGGCGTTATAATTACAATTGTGTGATTAAGATTATATATGAAAAATAATTAGTCAGAAAGGAACGAACATGGGAAAGATTACAGTTGAAACTTGTGAGATTGAAGGCTTAAGAGTTATTACTCCTACTGTTTTTGGAGATGACAGAGGATATTTCATGGAGACATATAATTATAATGATTTCAAGGAAGTCGGTATCGACATGGAGTTTGTTCAGGATAATCAGAGCGCTTCCAAGAAAGGTGTTCTTAGAGGATTACATTTCCAGAAGGAGTTTCCACAGGACAAGCTGGTAAGAGTTGTCAGTGGAGAGGTTTTTGATGTGGCTGTTGACCTAAGACCGGGATCAGCTACATTTGGCAAGTGGTTCGGAGTAAAGCTCAGTGCTGAGAATAAAAAGCAGTTCTTCATCCCTAAGAACTTCGCCCATGGTTTCATCGTTCTTTCTGATTATGCCGAGTTTTGTTATAAATGTTCTGATTTCTATCACCCAAATGACGAGGGTGGTCTGCTGTGGTCAGATCCGGAAATAGGTGTTGAGTGGCCGCTTCCGGAAGGAATGACATTTGACGATCTGACTCTTTCTGACAAGGATACAAAGTGGTCAGGCATAGCTGATTACAAGGCTGAAAGAGGATTATAAACTTTTTACAGGTGCAGAAATGAAAGAGTTTTTCAGGTCTTATGTGACCATTCCGAAAACTTTATATACTAACCGTAAGCTGGCTGAGACCTTGGCGAAGAATGATTTCAAGACCAAGTATGCCGGCTCGTATCTGGGAATCATGTGGGCTTTTATACAGCCAATAGTTACAGTACTTGTGTACTGGTTCGTCTTTACCATCGGTTTCAGACAGGGCCAGGGCGGAGAGTATCCTTATGTACTCTTCATCATCACAGGTATAGTTCCATGGTTCTTCTTTTCTGATGCTCTTAATGGTGGAACCCATTCGCTGGTTGATTACAATTATCTTGTTAAGAAGGTTGTATTCAACATAGACATTCTTCCGCTGGTAAAGGTTATGTCGGCACTCTTTGTGCATATGGCATTTATACTATTTACCATTGTGCTGTCTATATGCATGGGCTGTATGCCATCACTCTATACTATCCAGATAGTTTATTACGTGATAGCAAACTTCTGTTTTGTGCTGAGTCTGGTTTATTTCACCTCAGCCATCATGGTCTTCTTCAAGGACCTGGGACAGTTTATCAATATCTGTGTTCTGCAGGTTGGAATCTGGCTGACACCTATCATGTGGAATGCCCACGATATGCTGGCAGGCAGCCATCCGACTATTTACAAGATACTTAAACTCAATCCAATGTTTTACATAGTTGATGGTTTCAGAGACAGTCTT
The DNA here is from genome assembly GCA_946183625.1 of uncultured Lachnospiraceae bacterium. GTDB lineage: Bacteria > Bacillota > Clostridia > Lachnospirales > Lachnospiraceae > Eubacterium_Q. Next base: position 3,240 of record CAMHCL010000061.1, on the reverse strand, counting down.
ATAACAGACGGCTGGTTCTGGGGACCTGAGAAATGGAAGTGGACCATCTACTTCTGGGTAGTGACAATACTGCTTTTCGGAATTGGAACCAGTGTTTTCAGAAAGCTTAAGGTACACTTTGCAGATGTTCTGTAAGCAGTTTATGTGAAATGTAACGACGACGTTTTTTATAGATGATCAATCTGATAAGAAGATAGAGACAAGCTCATGAATAAAGATTATGCCATCATCGTTGATGATGTATCAAAACTTTATAAGCTGTATACGCATCCGAGAGACAGGCTGAAGGATTCTCTTGGGCTCACAAGACGTAAGAACTATAGAGAACATTATGCTCTGCACAATGTTACTTTTGGTGTTAAAAAGGGTGAGTGCGTAGGTATCATCGGAACTAATGGTGCGGGTAAGTCTACCATCCTGAAGATAATCACTGGAGTTCTGTCACCTACTGAGGGTAATGTTGAGATAGATGGAAGAATTTCAGCACTGCTTGAACTTGGTGCCGGTTTTAATATGGAGTATACAGGTGTTGAGAACATTTACCTGAATGGTACCATGATCGGCTTCAGCAAGCAGGAGATAGATGAGAGATTAGATGATATTCTGGAATTTGCTGATATTGGAGAATTCGTGAATCAGCCGGTTAAAACGTATTCGTCAGGTATGTTTGTAAGACTGGCTTTTGCGGTTGCCATCAATATCGATCCTGAAATACTCATTGTTGACGAAGCTCTTTCCGTAGGTGATGCATTTTTCCAGGCTAAATGCTATAAGAAGTTTGAAGAATTCAAGGAAGCCGGAAAGACTATACTTTTTGTAAGTCATGATCTCTCCACAATACAGAGATATTGTGACAGGGCGATCCTTCTTAACAAGGGTCATGTTATAGGCGAGGGACTTCCTTCTGAAATGATCGATATGTATAAGAGGGCGCTGGTTGGACAACTGGATGATGAGGATACATCTGGTGAGACGGGAGAAGCCGGCGGTGGCAGTACATTTGATAATAACAGTGCGCCGGAAAGCGCAGGCCAAGGTAATTGGAAATCAAATTATGCCATCAATCCTGATCTTCAGGACTATGGTGACAAGAAGATAGAGATAATAGATTTTGCCGTTATTGATAATAATGGCAACTATACAGATACACTTCTGAAGAAAGAAGATTTCATACTGAAGGTGAAGATAAGAGCAAATGATACTGTGGATATGCCTATAGTTTCATATACTCTGAAGACTCTCAAGGGCGTGGATATAACCGGAACTAATACCATGTTTGAAAAGATGAACATAGGCAGGCTTAATCCGGGAGATGAGAGAGTCATTACATTTAAGCAGAATATGAGCCTTCAAGGCGGACAGTATCTCCTGTCCTTTGGAAGCACCAGATATGAAGGAGATGAATTCTGCGTATCCCACAGACTTTACGATGTGATCAATCTGTCCGTAGTATCCCAGCAGAACACAGTTGGATTCTACGATATGGATTCAGAGGTTACTATTAATAATGTCAAATAATGATCAGAACAACTACATATTTAAGACTGATTTTGCGGACTATGCAGAGCTGTTGTCGGATTCTGCATTTCGTTCGAATGTCTTCAAATGGTTCGATTATAAGCTGAAGGATTCTGATGGCGACAGAAAGAGAAGTATACTTTATATAGGCCAGCCTTCCAATGCCATAAATGCTTTTTTAGAGGGGCTGGAGGCTGAGATTCAGACGGTCGCATATGATCATAATGATCCGGGACTTGCTTTCTCCAACATAAGGAAGATGAGTCTTGAAAGCGAGACGGCCCCGGCTAATAATAGTTATGATTACATCCTTGTGGCAGGGTGCCCCCTTGTTGCTGAAGATTTGCTAATTCCTGGGATGAATGCATTGGAAACTCTTTTCCATGAGTTAAATGTGATCCTTAAGCCGGAAGGAACTATTCTTTTTGCGGCTGATAATGAATTCGGGATCAGATATATTACAGGTACTGAAAGATTAGCAGATGAAGTATATGTGGAGAGAAATGAAATCTGCAACGGCATACTGAAAAATGGAATGGATTTTAAGGTCTATTATCCTTATCCGGATTACAGATTTACTGAGGCAATCTATTCTGATGACAGGCTCCCGAAGCCTGGAGATATAAAAACAGTTACTCCATCCTATGTCAACGACAGATATGATCTTATGGATGAAGTGTCGGAGACAGACAGGATATGCAGAAAAGGCCGTTATCCTGATCATGCGAATTCGTTCCTTTTTGTATGTTATAAAAAAGGAACAGCACTTGAACCTTCACAGGAGCAGGAGGTTGAATATGTGAAATTCAACACCGGACGTGCACCTGAGTACAGGATTATGACCAGTATAGTTGAGGTATGTGGAAAACGGTATGCAGTAAAGAAGGCTGAATGTCCGGAAGCAAAGAAACATCTGGACAGCATTGTTTCAAATCACCAGAAGCTGCAGGGAATATATGACAAGATGTCCTTTGTGGTTCCTGAAGTAAAGGATGATGAGGTATGGTTCGACTTTGTGTCGGGAGAAAACCTGGGAGAAAAACTTGTTAAGATCCTTGCGGATAGACTAGGAAAAGCTCCTGATCCAGACAGTGATGAAGGCTTTAAAATGGTCATGAAGGGTTATGTGGGATTTCTGAATAAGATAACAGATAACATTCTTCTTAAAAAGAGTTCTGAGGAAAAGATTTATAACGTGGATTGCTTACCTGCGAATATAGTTATTATATCCGAGACCATGGCCGGTATGTTAGAGGATTCCCTGGATGGTATATCGGCTGACAGATGTGTGTGCATAGACTATGAATGGATTTCGGATAAAACTTCTGATGATAAAGAGACAGATATTGATAATTATCTGAGATATAGAATATACAGATATCTATATAATGACATTGCATACCTGATCACTGAAAAGATGTCTCCTGAGGATTTTGTTGTTATGTGCGGTATAGACATGATGGCTATTCCTGATTTCGAGGCTATGGAGGATGAATTCCAGCAGAAGGTTCATGGCAAAGACAGGAAGTATCTATATCTGCCTAAATACCAAAAGGAAGTAATCAATAAGTCGTATCTAGAGCTTAAAGAAATCCAGAAAAATGCCGAAATTGGTAATCTGAAAGGCATAATTGCCAACAGAGAAGAAAGACTTAAGATTAGAGAGGAACAGTTGGCGGATATAAAGAAATCCATTAAAAATCCAATATATGGTATTAAGAG
>CAMHCL010000060.1 GCA_946183625.1 uncultured Lachnospiraceae bacterium | reverse complement strand
TTATCATTTCGATTGAAATATGCCAGCCAATCCTTATAAGTGAATCTCACCCAATTCTTTTTCTGTAAATCATACATAACACTTCGCCCCCCAAGCAGTACATTTTACACATATTGTTATTATAGTGATTTATCGAAATAATATCAATTTTTACCACAATGTCGCGTCGCATTTTTTAATGCCAAATGTATATAAAGCGTAGAGAATGACAAGAAAAGAATAATAGTAATCAAATTTAGGAGGGTGAATTATGAATAAGGATGTTAAAGCATTTGTAGAGATGATCAAAACTGATAAGGCTGTTCAGGAGCAGATTAAGGCTGTTGCAGAGGCATATAACGGCGCAGCAACTGATGAAGCTGTTTGGGATGAAGTTATGAAGCCTATAGCTAACGAGAAAGGTTTCGATATAACACTTGACGATTACAAGGCATATGTAGATAACCTTGCAAAGGAAAATGAGCTTTCAGATTCCGAGCTTGAAGATATTGCCGGAGGTTTCACCTTCTGTATTATTGTTGGTGGTTCTGGCGGTAAGGTAGTGCAGGCCAAACCAGAGGGAGGCGTAGGTGCATGCTATTATGTAGGTGTAGGTTTCATCGGTCTACACGACTAATAGCTGAAAAAATTCCCGTAGCTACAAATTGTAGCTACGGGTTCTTTTTTATTTCTCTGAAAATATAACTGCTTCCAGTGGTTCGAGTTTTCCCTCTTCGGTGGTACCATTAGTACCGATAAGCAGTTCCTTGCCAGTAATGCAGGACGTATCATATTCAGCCTGCTCGGTAGACAGATTAATGAGTACTACGCTCTTTCCACTATCACTCTCTCTGGTATAAGCAAATATCTGTTCATCATCAGGAAACAGTTCCTTATAATCACCATCTATAAACTCATGATGTTCACTTCTGATTTCAGCAAGCTTGATATACCAGTTCATGATGGAGTCTTCATCTTCCCTCTCTACGGCAACGTTATATTCTTTATAGTCATCGTATATCGGGAGCCAAGGTTTTCCAGTTGTGAAGCCTGCATTCTCCGTCGCATCCCACTGCATAGGTGTTCTGGAGCTGTCCCGGGCAAAGCGGTGAACTCCCTCCATCGCTTCCTCTTCAGAGTATCCCTCTCCTATCGCAAAGTCATAATGATTTTTCGTTGAAATGTCATCGTAATCATCAATCGATGGCCACTCAACATTCACATATCCCAGCTCCTCGCCCTGCATGATAAATGGGGTTCCTCGCATTGTGAGCACCAGCGTTGCAAGGGCTTTGGCGCCATCATTCCTATCTGCATCCGCTGGCAGGAAATGATTGATTGACCGAGGCTGGTCGTGATTCTCCAGGAACATCGGATACCAGCCATTGGTTTTCAACGTAGTTTTCTGACTGGCCGTAAACATAGCTTTGAGCTCCGGCAGCGTCCAGTCTCTAGGATTGCACCAGTTGCTTTCGTCTTTTATATCTATACACATATGGTTAAATTCGAATACCATATCAAACACGCCATCTTCACCAACCCACTCGGACAGGTTAGCCGCTGAGACACCGTTCGCCTCACCAACCGTGAAAATATCTGTGCCCTCCTGCACCTCAGATTTAAACTCATGCAGGAAATCAAGAATCCCATCAGTATTAGCCGTTACCGTATGTATTCCGACCATTCCATCTCCGGCATCCGGCTCGCCATCCACAAATTCCGCAGGCTTCTTGATGTAGGCAATGGCATCCAGTCTGAAGCCGCCTACGCCCTTATCAACCCAGAAATTTGCCACATCAATAAGTGCCTGTCTAACCTCAGGATTCTCCCAGTTCAGGTCAGGCTGTTCCTTTAGAAATGTATGTAGATAATACTGTCCTCTGGTCTCGTCATACTCCCACGCCGAGCCTCCAAATATGCTGCGCCAGTTTGTCGGTGGTCCGCCATCCTCAGCCGGATCCCGCCATATGTACCAGTCACTCTTGTCATTGTCCTTCCCGGACTTTGATTCCAGGAACCAGTCATTCTTATCAGAGGTATGGTTAAATACCAGATCCATGACTACGCGTATATCTCTCTTATTCGCCTCATCGATCAGCCTCTCCATATCCTCCATGGTTCCATAAGCCAGATCAATTTCGTAATAATCCGCAACATCGTAGCCATTATCCGCATGCGGCGAAGCATAGCATGGAGTCAGCCATATAGCCCCTACTCCAAGGTCTTCCAAATGGTCCAGCTCCGAAGTGATTCCATTGATATCTCCGACGCCATCTCCATCTGAATCCTTAAAGCTTCGAATATATATTTCATATGCGATAGTTTCCTGCCACCATTTCATATCATCCACCCTATCTGCCTGCTCCTGCGGCTTTTGTACATTTCCACATGAACTAAGCAACATCGCTCCAACCAGTAGAATTGATAAAGCTGATATAAATTTCTTATTCATGTTCATGCCCTTCCTTGAATATCAGTTTATATGTTAAATGTATATCATATCCGAAAAAAACTCAAATATAAAAGCACTGCCAGCACCTTTCTATAGGGCACTGACAGTGCTTAATTGTTATAAATATTTACAGGTTACGCTTTAACACTATAATTCCAACTATCGACAGAAGCGATACTGCCATAAGTATGATCCACAGCTTAAAGCTGAAATCATCACCTGTATCAGGGCCGCTTGGGCCTACCTTCTGCCACTGAGCCGTAAAGGTGTGATCCTCTACAACCTTGTACTCCTGTCCAGCCTGATATTCAGAGCCCTTCCAGTATTTGAAGGTGTAACCTTCTCTAGAAGGTCTAGGCAGTTTGATAACTGTGCCCTCGTCATAGCTTGCTGTTACTGTACCAGTCTTGCCATCAAGCACACCACCATTAAGGTCGTATGTGATAGTACACTGTTTTCCAGGTTCTGGTCCTGGTGGATCCGGACCCGGATCTTCCTTGGTAATAGTAAATGTAATGATCTGATCCTCTGTGGTGTAAGTAATCTCTCCAGTCTCTGGATCGACAATCTTCCACTTGAATCCATCTATTATCTTAGCTCTTACCTTATATGTACCAGGTTCAATTGCTACAGCTTCTCCATCAGAATTAATTTCTACACCTTCGCTTATAGCTTCAAGTGTATAGAATTTGCTGCTTGCAACGCCTACATGAGGCTTACCATCGTAGGTATAATCACGTCCTTCTGGAACTGGTACTTCATTAACAAATATATAAACATATGTACGTACACCATCTGGACGCATTCCGTCCTTAAATGCAGCCAGTCTGAGTTTGATCAGCTTCCGTCCAGTAGGCTTGCCATCAGGACCAATCTCATCCTCAGTAGCATCCGCTCTGTTGATTCCGATCATGAATCCTTCATATTTATGCCACTTAGGATCACTTTGTACTTCTCTTATGTTATCTGTCGCATCCGGATCAGTAGTCCAGTAAATAATTGCGCCTTCCGTTTCAGAGCTGAGAGTAAGCCTCTGGTCATACAGATATTCACCCGGATCAACAGATGGTATCGGTCTTTCAACACATTTAGCAGCATCAACTACTACTTTTCCGATAACATCAAGTGAAACATTATCTGGATTTTCCACTCCGTATGGCAGCTGAACCACGCCATCTGCAACCCATATATGCGAAGAATACTCATCAAGAGAATCAAACTCTTTCTCAGGAGTTCCCCATGCTGCCACTGTAGTCATGGTTTTACCATCGTCCAGCAGTATCTTGATCGTTGGCAGATACTTCTTTATATCATTTCCTTCTGTTCCATAAGGCACTCCGGTAACATCCTCTGGCCAGAATACCTTCACAAGCTTGTACTTGGTCATAGGGAAGGTATAACTAAGTGTATTCTTATTCGCATCAAAGGCCGCCGTATCATCATTCATTGTTGCAGTCGGCTTTTCAGAATATAAGAAGTCAGCAGAGATTCTGAAATATGAATCTGTTTCTTCTCTCTTAACCTCAATATAACTAAGCTCGTGATCTTCCTTCGGAACGATATGCAGTCCTGCAGTATATTTGATCAAATATGCTGCCTTACGTCCGTCAGCGGAAATCATTGGATTTGGAGACCAGTCGATCTGGCCCTTGCCACCTACTGTATTGATATAATCCGGATGAACTATAAACCAGTCATCCCCTAATTTAATCTTTAATGTTTCTTGTCCGGCTTCATCAGATGGATCCATCTGTATTAGCTGTCCACCAACAGGAGCCTCTACCACAGCTGCTATATCTGTGACGATTGGCTTATACTTTGCGTACAGACATACGTCCTGATGATCAGTTGGAATATTATCCTTTATTTTTACTTTGATGGTCTTACTACTTGGGTCCTGATACTCATCTGCCAGTTCAACATATGGATCTGAATAGATTTCATCAAATGCCCAACCTACGAATCTATAACCAGTCCATGACTTTGCTGTGAGCAGAACCGTCATATTCTGATATACATAACCATAATCGCCCAGATCCACTGTATGAGTCTGAGGATCAGTGATATCTACACCTCTAAGCTTTAATAGATTTGTAGCCATCGGTGGTTCTGGTCCGACTCCGGTCTCTTTAAATACGATAGTTACCGTTGCACTTCCATCCGATTCGTCTCTGACGGCAGTCATACTGGTATATGTATCTTTCAATTCAGGCATATAATCTGCAGTTAATTCAGAAGCGAATACGATATACTGTGGCTGATCCTTTGGAATATTGATAGTCGCCGTATAAACACATCCACCATATATTGGTTCATCAGTTGAAGCTACGCGCTCCTCTCCATTGTAACTATATGTCCAGCTGACACTATATGGATTGTTCGGTGATGTCCAAGGAGCAACCTCATCTACAAAGCTCATGTCTGATGTAGCTGCAAGTCTATTGTTAACTCCTGCAACCGGCACGAGCTGATTATCACCCTCAGCTGACTGTGGATAAATCTTATAAATCCTAAAGAAACACTCTGCCTCAATCTCGAGTCCATATTTATCAGGATATGTCTTGCCTGGTGCGTACTCGTCACCATCATTTGGCATCGTAAAGGTTGCAATTGAATCACCCTTCTTTTCACCCAGAAGAGCATCTGTAATATCAAACTCTACAACCTCACCATTCTCATCAAGAAGCTTAACCTTCCAATTTGCAAAGAACTTATCATCTGATGGCATAGCAGAAATTGTAACTGTTTCACCGCTTGAATAGTAATCAGTAACAGGATCATTACCCGATCCGTCATCTACTGTAACTTTATGTCCAATATGGATATAATAAACAACATCTTCACTTGCTTTACCGAGGGATATAGCATGAGCCACGATCTTAAATGCACCGCCTCCATCTTCTCCTACAGGAAGGTCTATTCCACCTCGATAGAGTTCTTCATCAGGCTCATCGCCACCTCCTTCTCCGTCGGAAATGTCATAAAGCTTGTAATATATAGCCTCTCCAAGGACATCGTCCTTACCCTGAGTGACATTTGCAGGGCTGGCACTTTCATAGAATTTACCCACCTCAAGTAATACCGTCTGATTGGCCTTTAGTTCATTATATTTGATATCATACTTATCAGTAGTTTCCACAAGCTGTTTATAAGGAGAGTTGGTCTCATCCTGATCAGCGTTTTCGAACTTAACATATGCACCCGGTTTATCCACACTATAATTATCCGGGTTATACTTATCCTTAACCCAGTGCGCTGAATACTCAACAAACTGATCGTCTTTTATCTCTCCAGTATCAGTATTTTTACTGTAATAGCTGTCATAAGTTCTAGCCCATGCGAGACATACTTTTCTATCGTGATTAACATCAATAATTGAATCGGCATACTGCATAATGGTCAGGCTGTATACCATTCTGTCAAAGAGCCATGTTGAATATGCACTACCAACATCTCCATTTACCCATTGAACACCTGTTGGATATGTCGGACTTCCCTGTCCCGTGTTATCAGCACCTAAGTGCCAGTCTCCATCAGCAAAATTAAAGGCTGTATCAACGATAGTATACCAATATTTATGTATTACCGCTTTCTCGGCTGCAGTCATGTCTTTAAACGCCTGATCTTCGTCTGCAGTATTCCATAAATCTTCAATGAAGCCGAGTTTAATATTATCAGGAAGTGTATAATAATTGCCTACAACAGCTAATACTTCAGCTTTGCTCCATATACCATCATCCCAGACAATTTGAAAAGCTTTAACAAGTGCAGTATATTTATCCTGATCTTTTCCTTCTGCAGAGAAGTAATCTCTTGCAAATTGTTGAAGAGGTGGAAAGCTTTCATCTCCGATAACAACCGGACGAGTTGCGTAATTGTCTCTGTTATCACATGCCTCCTGCTGAGCGAACGCAAGCAGATTAGGCAGATAATCCTCCAGCTTGGCACCGTCATAATCACCTTCCTCGTTGTAAGGAGGCCAATCAGCTCCTGTACCAAACGGATAGAAATAATCCATGAACAGCATTGAATGATCGAGGGTTGCCAGATGCATGACCATATTATCACGTCTGTCGGCATATTCCCTGTAAGTAGTCGTCTCTCCACCATTCATATCCTTCTTGGTATCCAAAGGCCTATTGTCTGAATAAGTAGTAATTTTAGTAACACCTGATTCAGCTGAAGCTCTTTCAGGAGTATATGTACTTGTATATATCTGTGACAGATACTCGTCTTTAGTTACTTTGCCAATATGTGTTCCCGGCATATAGTGATCAACACCATATCTCTTGAAGCCCATTTCACGAGGACCCACAAGTGGAACAACATCACACGTATTAACGAGATTATGTATAGAATAATAGTCAGAGCCAGAAAGCAGTTCTGCATTATCTGTACCGCCTCTAGGAGGCTCTACAGGGTAAGCAAATACTTCATTACCAGTGGATACAGTATAATCTGTACCTGTATCGACACAGTATTTCTCAATCAGTCTCTTACTTGTTATATTTGCTGTTGCTCCAGCACGAGAAAATCCTGATACCCAGAATTTAACCTTACCAGCCTCTATCTCATCCTGCAGGTCGTATCTGGCTATATAATACTCGATTGCTTCCATGGTCTGATCAGCAGCTTCAGAGAAGCCCTGAGCCTCTCCACTTGCCTTAGATCCATCACCAAGAGTTACATTGCTGGCCCACTCATTTTCATAATTGGCTCCACGCACAGTAACAACCACAAGAACAGAGTCCGTATCCTTGAGTTTATTAGTACTTCCATCATACTGCTGAAGCACCTTGCTTCCGATAGTAACACCAATAGTATCTGTTCCCGGTTTGCTTTCATTATTATCATTGACATATATCATTTGATCAGGACAGCCTATATCTGCCAGGAACTGGCGTGTACCGGCATGCTTGTAATTATATGCATATTCATCCAGATATGCACCGGCAGTTGCCAAACCACTGGATGCTGTCGCTAAGTGATCATTATATATAACCGGATCTTCGAAGAAGAATCCATCCGTATAATACAGAGGAAAATCCCTGTCATGATTTGATGAGTGATGTCCAAAAACCTGTCTCATTTCATATCTGGTTCCAGAACCACCTTCATCCTTGGTATATCCACCTGCATATACATCCATCTGTTCAGTATATGCATGAATATCCTGTGTTGATATCTCAGAAATCTCAGGATTCACCCTATGGCGGCCTCTTTTCCCACCCTCGTCAGACTTTTTGATGTAGTATAGATGTCTGCCGTCATTCTTATCCGTGTCTCGATATGGATAGGTAACCACGAAATTATCATCATCTGCTGTAAACTGATTACTGATATCGACAGTAATATTTTTAGTGATCTTATAACCGTCAGAATCCGTTGGATTATTCACATATCCTATATGAATATCCATGTTTTCATTTTGATCACATGCAAAAAAGCTTGTTCCATCATAAAGAGTAAGATTGCCTCCATCATTATCTTTTATCACTGAGGAACCTTTAAGGTACATTTCCGCATCACAGTGATCCTCTACATAAACTCCATATTTCTTATTGCCAGTGATTGTGCAGTTATCTATGGTAGTATAATCGTTTCCGACGTATACGCCTCCACCCTTATTAGCATTATTGTTAGTAATGATCAGTTTTGTCAGTTCGTTATTCTCTTCAGTCACATAGACACCGCCACCTAGATTTGCTCTATTGCTGTCTATGGTAAGGTCTCCAAAATTATCAGCAGTGAGTTTGACCTCGTCATTCCAGAAATAAACGCCTCCGCCTATTTCTTCACATTTATTACCCAAAATTACGGATCCATCAAAACCCTTTATGGACAGATTCTCTCCGTCCAGATTAATACCACCACCATCACTGTTGGCATAATTATGATCAATGCTGGAATTATGAAGCTCGATACTAACATTATCAACATCGGAACCATAAATAGCTCCACCGTCGTCCTCCGCCAGACATCCTGTTATCCTGGAGTTATTCAGCGTAAGCTGTGTGCTAGGTTCTGTTATTATGATACCTGCACCTGGGCCGGAATGACTGACAAGCACCCCTCCGGTCGATGCCTTACATCCAACTATGGTTACATCATTAAGAATTACTTCTTTACCGGAATCGATATATATACCACCTGTACCACCATTGCTGTTTCCATCTGCCAGACAGCCACCTTGTACGTCCATACTGTTTCTAGCAGTGTCTTGTTTTGTGTCAGAAAAGTAGCGAATATCCTTATGAACTCTTCCTTTTTCGTCACTTGCGTCACCACCATTTATTGTCAGGGTAGCTTCATTATCAACATATATCAGTTCTCCATCAGCAGAATCAGCGCTAGCGTCATCAGAATTGCATCTGTTGAACTGATATCCATGCATGTTAAATGTACATTTACATTTCTTAGGAATGTAAAGACGTCTGTCCCTATCACTTACCGTAGACTTATCACCAATAGCGATCCAGTCTGAAAGCATATCGATTGTAACAGTCTTGTTTTCATACCCCTTCAGATCACCAGCCAGAGATTCGAGTGATGAGTATGTTTTAGTATTCCCATCGACGGTTATAGTACCAATATCCCCGTTCTCTTCAGCTTGTACTTTCTTCATGCACGTA
>CAMHCL010000059.1 GCA_946183625.1 uncultured Lachnospiraceae bacterium | reverse complement strand
GTTAAAACATGTTATGATAAAAAATGTCTTTATTATTGTAACTATCAAGGAGGACTAAAAATGATATCCACTAAAGGAAGATATGCACTACGAGTTATGATAGATCTCAGTCAGCATACAGATGAAGGCTATATACCTCTTAAGGATATAGCTGAAAGACAGGGGATTTCAAAGAAATATCTGGAAATAATAGTACACGATCTGGTAAAGCATGATTTCGTTAATGGCGTCAGCGGAAAAGGCGGCGGCTATATGCTTTGCAGAAAACCAGAAGAATACAATGTAGGTGAGATCATTGAAACAATGGAAGGCACCCTCTCTCCTGTTGCCTGCCTTGCTGATCCGAATTATGACTGTGACAGAGCCAATAAATGCGAAACTCTGCCCATGTGGACAGAGTTCAACAATTTAGTACATGATTATTTTTATAACAAGAATCTAACTGATCTGATCTAACAGACCTAAAATTATTCTATGACTGGAAATGGGAGCTGGGCTATGATGTCCTGCTCCTTATCTATTCCAGGATAAACATCAATTAGCTTAAGGCCATCCGGTGTCAGTTCAAATGTGCATCTTTCGGTCACATAAAGCACTCTCTGGCCATTCTTCAGAGCACGTTTTGCAGAGAAGCTGATACTTGATACCTCTTCAACGAATTTAGGAATTCTTCCCTCCTGAACCACATTTACCTTTCCATTATCTTCTTCAACGAAAAGACCTTTGGCTGTAAATGTAAGACAGAATACAACTGTTTTAGTCTTTGCAGTTATATTTGCAAATCCGCCGATTCCGGCAAATGCACCGCAGCCTCTATGTGCATTTACATTTCCATGCTTATCTACTTCAAGTGCTCCCATAAAGCATATATCAAGGCCACCATTATCATAGAGGTCGAACTGGTTTGCCATATCATAAACTGATGCAGCACCAATCATCGCTCCAAATACAGGTCCTGATGCAGGGAAGCCACCTACACCACCTGACTCAACCGTTAGGGTAATCTTGTTCAGCATTCCACTTTCTTTTGCATACTTTGAAACAGTCTCAGGAATACCAACACCGATATTAACAATATCATCTACTTTAAGCTCCCGAGATGCTCTTCTTCCTATGATATCTGCAGCTACACTGTTCTGTCTGTGAGATGTTGTGAGTCTCTCAATGATCTCAACCCACATATCCCACTGTCCTGAAGGAACTTCGAAGCTACCAGTCAGAGCCTCATATCCACTTCCAAGCGGCTCCTGTTCAACTACAACAATAGCATCTACAAGACATCCAGGAATAATGGCATTACGAGGACGTGAAGGCTTTCTGATCAACTTATCAACCTGAACGATAACCTTTCCGCCGTTAGCCTTTGCAGCCTGACATATAGAAAGTGCGTCACCTGACATATACATATCGTCAAAGGATATATTTCCTCTTCTATCGGCAGCTGTACCCTTAATAAGAGCTATATCAATTTTCGGAACTCTGTAATACAGATATTCCTCTCCATCTACATCCACAAGCTTAACCAATGAATCATCCTTAGACAGATTATTGATTCCAGGTCCTTCAATTCTCGGATCAACAAAGATATCCAGACCAACCTTGGAAAGTGCACCTGTAATTCCACCGGCCTGTGCCCTGATGGCATGTGATATACATCCCAGAGGCATGTTATAAGCTTCAAATCTGTCTTCAAGTACAAGCTTCTTAGTACTTGCCATTGCACCGAAATGACCGCATATAAGCTTATCTACAGCACCATCACGTATGTATCCTTCTGCATTACGGTTCTCATCCCAGAGACCAAAACCGGCGCTGGAAACCATAGTCAGATGCTTAGGCGAACCCGACTCCTTATACTTAGCGTAGATTGCCTCATGCATTTCCACAGGGTTTTCAATACCTAGAAAGGAATTAACACATATACAATCTCCATCCTTAATTAAGTCAACGGCTTCAGCCGGCGTCATGATCTCAAACATAAAACTTTTGTCTCCTATTTACTCTTCTTCTTTCTGTAGATTATAAATCCTATACCTGCAGCTGATACAGCAAGAAGTCCAACTATAAGTGCTATAGGAGCGACATCTCCTGTTCTATAGCGACCACGGCCTCCAATGCCCCTTGCAGCTCTTGCAGCTGTAGCAGCCTTAGCAGTCTTTGTAGATAAATCCACATCCTTGTATACTACAGCAAATGTAGAATACTCGCAAGATGTAACCTCAATAGAAGAACCATCATCTGATACCTTACCATTAGCAGCTTTAGCTTCACCATTATGAATTGTGATTAACTTATATTCTCTCTTAGTGCTTTCAGTACTCTTTACTGGAGAGGAAGTCATACCAACGGTAAATGTAATCGGCTTTGAAACCTCTTCCACAGGAAATGAATTCTCTAAGTGATAGTATTCCTTAACAATCTCTACATTGAAGGACTTGTCGTACTTATATCCCTCTCCTGCAGCTGCAAGGATCTTAGCCTTATCCTCATCTGAAATCTTAGAATCATCTACACAAAATTCCACTGAAATTCCGGCACCCTCATCTGCCAGGTTCCAGTCATCATCAGTAAGAATATCATCAAGAATATCATCAGGTTTATTAGCAATACTTAATGAATTTACAACCTTATCATTATAGTATGTGTGGAAAGTAACACCACTTTCTACTCTTCTGATTTCAAAGGTTCCTTCTTCAAATGTCACATCATAATTATCACTCTTTATATTCTTTGCATGAATAGCATACTTGCCTAACTTCTCACCTTCATCTCTATAAAGGGTAGCTGTTACCTGTTCACTTAACTCATCACCATCAACAAGCTTTGAACCCTTTGCAAGCTCAAACCCGAACTCAGGATCCTCCATACCAAAGAACTTGAAATCATCTACCGCCTTTATAGTTATAGGCTTTTTCTCAATAGTATACGTTCCTTCAGTAACTGTTACATCATAATTGGAACTTACAAATAATCCTGCCTTAATAGCATACTCACCAACAGCTTCCCCAGACTCTCTCTTTAGAGAACCTGATATCACGTCAGGATCATTTATATCCTCATCAAATGCAAGCGGAGTAGTTGGATCAACTGAGTATGTCAGTTCTCCGTCAGCATCTCCATACACCTTGGTCTTATCATCTGCTATAAGTGTAACTGGTCTCTTCTTAATCTTAAACTTTGTACCATCTAATACTGGCAGATAATTCTTACTGGTAAGTGTTCCCATTTTTATCTTGTATTCACCAATAGCCTCTTTATCATTGTTAGCTCTTACAAGATTACCTGAAAACGCCATCTGCTTCTTATCACGATTAACAAGTGGAGTCTGTGGATCCACTTCCCAGGTTATAGTCGGATCAGCATCACCATAGAATTTAGAGGTCGTTGTAGGATGAATCTTAACAGGTCTAGGAAGGACGCCAAATTCTCCATTAGTAAACAACAGATTATAATTTGCACTATCCAGAGTACCCTGAGTTATTTCATAAGTTCCGACATCCTCACCATTTACTCTTTCAAGCTCACCTGTAAAGATTTCTGATTCTTCCTTGTTCTTATCACATTCTGCAAGATCATCCTCGGAGTACTTAATTTTAAGCTTAGGATCATCCTCACCATAAACCTTAAGCTGAAGAGCCTTCGGTTTTACAGCCAGATTCTTCTTCTCAATGGTAAGCTTTGCATCAGATGTACCTGCACTTCCTACCGTAAGTTCATAATTATTAGTAGCTAAAAGCTTTAATTTAAGAGTACCCTTATTTAATTTATATTCTCCTACATCCTCACCTGCAGTTCTTCCTGGTTTACCTTCTATAATATCGTCTAAACTGACTCCGTCAGGAAGCGGTGTATGACTTGCTACAGAGCACTCAAAGTCAGGATCATCATCCCCATAGGTTTTTGTTGCATCCTGAAGATGCAGTGTAACCGGTCTAGGATATATAGTTAAAGTGGATCCAGTTAATTGATTAGTCACATTATATTTATCACTTGTAAGTGACATAGGATATATTTCATATGGTCCTACTTCCTCACCAGCCTGTCTCTTTGTAGAAGCAGTATTTCTGAATGAATTACCAAATGTATCGCCAATTACGAATGGTGTTGAAGGATCAGCTCTACATGTAAACATCGGATCAGGATCGCCGTAAGGCTTCTCTGAACGTTCCATTATAAGTTTAATATCTCTTTTAGCTACAATTACATTGATCGTCTTTGTAGCGCCCTTCCAGTTTTCTGTAGCGCTTGCAGTGATCTTAACCCTTGCAGTACCAGGCTTAAGAGCTGTCACATCACCTGATGTGCTGTCAACAGATACAACATCCGGATTCTGGTCAACTGAATACCTAACCGTTCCATCATAGCCCTGATCAAACTCAGCATTTACATTGGTAACATCACCATAAGCCATATTCATGTCTGCTGCAGTGATATGTGTATCAGCCTGGGCATCAGCATTAAATGTCTGCTCAGTCTGCTTAGCTATAGCAATTGTATATAATGAGAAGCTGTCAGTCTCAGCTGTAACTGTACCTGCACTCTGCTTTGTATCAAGCTCCTCAGCAACACCGTCCTTTATGTGATATATATCAGCATCAACACCCTTGCCTGCAAAATCAGATGAGGTAAATGCAACCTTTACAGCACCCTTGTCTGTATCAGGCTCTATCTCTTCACCTGCTTCATTTAGTACTGATATGTCAAATGTAACGGTTTCATCAACATCGTCATCGCTTGCAGCTTCAACAGCATCAATAACGCCCTGAGCTTCAGCCTGCTCCTCTGAAATCTTAACAGCTTTAAGTGTTGATCCTGCAGGGAAAACTCCTTCATCTGCAGTAACCTGAACTTTAACACCGTCTGTCTCAACTGACTCGTCAAATGCAGCCAGTTCTTCAGGTTCTTCGGAATTCTCACTCTTCTCAGCCGGAGCAGCTTCGATCAACTCCTCAACAGAGCCTTCTTCAATCTTCTGTGATACCTTACCTGAGATAGTATCTTCAGGTGTCTGCACATTCTCACCATTAGTGCTTTCGGCATCAGTCACACTGGCTGTCTCCTGAATCTCATCTGCTCGTACAATTGTTACAGGAACCGACATCAAGCTTATCATAAGTGCTGTAGTAAGCATCCAAGCCATCGGTCTCTTCATGTTTTTCAGATTTCTCATAATCTTCTCCTCTCTCAACCTCGACTACAGATGATGTCTTACATTAACGTCCCACCCCTCTTTTTTTCTTTCGCTCCAGCAAGGATCGTTTTTTCACCATCCATATAGTAATACAAACTAAATACTAAAAGTCGCCATTAAAATTAGCTTAACATTTTTCATTCAGATAAAATCTGCAATTTACTATTCAGATTCCTTACTGCAGGATGGTTGTCAGGCATATCATCTGTGACCTTCTCCCGGGCCTTATCTGCCAGGTTCTGCTTTATGGTCTGCAGATCTTCAGTCACGTCCACATCCTGATCCATACCTGTATAAAGAATATCAGCTACGAATCCCGGTCTGGCCGTAGTATACCAGTCACCGTTAAATGTATTAGGTTCATTATACTTATCAGTTACAGGTGTATTGATCTTATTTGTAAGCAGCACGATTATCATGTCATTTTCAGGATCAATCATGACAAATGTACCGGTCCAGCCCTGATGTCCTATGGTTGAACTGCTGGCTTTAGTGCCGAAATAACTAGGCCACTCCGTATTTCCCTGTCTCCACCAGCCAAGTCCCCAATTCTGAACTTCCTCTGATTTAGGCCCAGTGAAATTATCGATCACCTCTTGTGAGAAGTACCTCTCTCCGTTAAACTCTCCACCCAGCATCAAAGTCGAGAGGATTGCCACATCCGTTGCGCTTCCAAACAGTCCCGCATGACCGGATATTCCACCCATACTGTAATAAGCCTTTTCATCATGAACTTCGCCCTGAAGCGTATACTCTCTTATATTTTCAAATGTAATAAGGTTATCCCTGGTATTTCCATTAAGCTCAGTTGCAGCACAATCGGAAGGACTGAAGCCATGTTCAAGAGGTGTATATGTCAAATGTTTTAAGCCCATTGGCTCGCAGAAATTCTGCTTAATATAAGTATCCAGATCAACGCCGGTTACACTTTCTATAACCACCCCGAGGATCATATAATCCACATCCGAGTATAGTGTTCTGGTTCCAGGCTGATATAACAGTGGCGTCTTACATATAGCAGCTATAGTTGCCTCCTTTGTTGCCGCATCTGCCCCACTTCCAGCATATAGCAGATTCGGCTTCTCCTGATCAAACTTCTGTTTTTCAGTATCCAGATGAGGATTGAAATATCTGGGATCAGCAGGAAAACCTCCCTGATGCATTAACAGATCCCGAAGAGTGAGATTACTCTTCCATTCTTTCTGAGTCTCTATTCCCGGATTATCACCATCTTCATACTGAATATCTATAACAGCATCACTGAAGCCAGGTCCCAGATAAGTTTTCACCTTGTCATCAAGGCTGATCTTACCCTCTGTCACAAGCTTCTGCAGTGCATAATTTACTCCGAACATCTTAGATACAGATGCAAGATCATACATGGTATCTACATTTACATCCGGGCTGGTCTCACATACACTCCCATCCTGGTTATAGGAATTCAGCTTACCCCACGCACCTTCATATACTAACTTGCCATCCTTGATCACTGACAGCTCAGCACTGGTAAAACCGTATTCTATATCTGTCTTGATTACATCTTCAACAAGTTCAAAGCATTCATTATGTAAACCGACCTCTTCAGGAGTCGCCCTAGGAAATGTATCATCTATGCACTCCAGAGTTGAACTTGCATCAGAATTTTGTGTATCACTATTATCACTTGCATCATCAGCATCTTGATTTATGTCAACTGTTTCGCCATTTTCCGTGTTGGATGTTATGTCAACCGAACCATCTATGTTCTCTGCTTCGCTTTCACTACTTACACCAGCATTTGTATCTGTTGAAGTGGTCTTACCACAACCTGACATTATAAGCATTATGGATATTAAAACAGCGAAAGCCTTTGTATATTTCTTCATCAGGTTTATTCCTCAAATCATTAATCTGTCGGTCGCTGATAGAACCGTCCGATAACCCTCTCTGTCTTCAATACATTTAAAAATGCGTCAGGATCTGTGTCCTTAACAGCCTTGATAACTCTTCCGGTTTCGGCGCTGGAAACTACAGAATACACCACATTTCTCTCGCAATGCTCAAAAGAACCTTCACCTTCTATAATAGTTGCGCCATGCATGCTTATCTTATATATAGCATCACATACTTCCTTAGGTTTATTGGTAACGATAAAGAACGTAGCCTGCTGATATTTACGATATAACAGTCTCACAACCATAGTTGAAGCAAACTGGAAAATAATGGAATAAAGAGCCTTATCCCACGAGAATATAACACCTGCCAGTGTAAGAATTATGGCGTTAATAACCAGCGTCACACTGAAGGAATCCACTCCTCTCTTTTCTGAAAGGTAGATACCTATGAAATCCGTACCGCCAGTCGTCGAATCCATAAGAAGACACAGGCTGATGGCAGCGCCGTTTATAAGTCCACCGAATATACTTATAAGAAGTGTATCTTCGGTTATGGTATATGTTGGGATAATATCTGTAAGAACACTTGTCAGAAGGATAACCCAGCAGGAAAGCAGGGTGAATTTCTTGCCTATAAATTTAAATCCTATGTAAATTGGGAATGCATTTATCAAGAGGTTTATAAGAGTATACGGAAGTTTTATGCCACAGAAAGTATCCACCACTTCCTGAATCAGAAGGGTGAGTCCGCTGGCACCGCCCGGAAGAAGACCTCCAGTATGGACAAATGTATTGATATTGAAAGCCATAATGACTGAAGCGAAGGAAGCAACTATTACTCTGATAATTATATTCACATATACATTCTTCCTCTTTTTTTCAATCTTATGCTCAAGTTTATCCTTTATCTGCATATTATGCTTCTTTCTTACACTATTTGTGCTTCAAACAAACTAAGCTTTCTATATCAATTTTACCACAAACCCTATAAAATGTGCATTGCTAAATTGCTTTAACCATAAGACTACAAACAAGATGTATCCATAACCATACATAATAATAGAGTGTCGCAACGGATAATATCAATTGCGACACTCTTTCTTACTTTTTCATACCTTTAGTGTTCTGAGATAATCCTTTTGTTCAGGAGTTATGTGATAACTACGGAATTATGGAATCGTACTGTTTGGCCAGTGCTGTTGCAAAGTACCATGCCTTGGTCATATTAATATAGTATTCATCAGAGCGTACATCTGATACCATCTCAGGGTATCTCACGTCATAATCCTCATCCAGGTAATGCTGCATCAGCTTAGTGATAGCAAACCTGACTGTATAAGTCTTATCAGACTTGATCCACTCTTCTATCTCATGTATCAGCTCTCTCCTATGCTTCTTAAAAACCTTCGGAAGCATCTGATCACAGGTAGCCCAAAGCGATTTATCTCTTCGATACATCTGTCGTAATCCTTCATTTCAGAAATTATGAAAGCATGGAGCTGGTTCTCATCAAAATATTCATGAGGAAGCATCTCCAGGAACTCTGAAATATCCTTCCTCTTCACCAGCTCCTTGGCATACTTTCTAAGTTCCGGAGTACGAACTCCTATCACCTTGGTTCCTTCGACAGACGGCGTAAGCTTTGCCTGAAACTCTCCATACTCCTTATCTTGTAGTTTACATAACTCTTCTATTATTTCATCTCGTAACATATTATTTTTTTAAACTACTTTACCTTTTACTATCTTATACTTCTTTCCGGTCTTACTATCAACATATGTTCCAGTATATGTAAAGTCAACAACACCCTTCTTCACATAGAATGAACCGTTACTATTTTTGCCAATTCCAGTATAATTCAGATCTTGTTTTCCATTGTTGATATAGTACCATTTACCATCCTTTGGATTCTTTACGATAGATGTGATAAACTGTACCACTCCCTTCTGAATCCAATATGTACCGTTCTTATTCTTTGCGAATCCGTTATAAGTCAGATCCTGCTTTCCGTTGGTTATGTAGTACCATTTCTTATCAACAGGATTCTTCACGATATCTGTTGTAAACTGTACGATACCATCCTGAATCCAGAAAGTACCATTCTTATTCTTGGCAAATCCGTTATAAGACAGATCCTGTTTTCCGTTATTGATATAATACCAC
>CAMHCL010000058.1 GCA_946183625.1 uncultured Lachnospiraceae bacterium | reverse complement strand
GTGCTGGAATAGTTTTTGTTCCTGTATTTGTTATATGCTGCTTTTTATTCCTACCTTATTCACTTGAACTTACGCTGAACCTGTTATTGTGCCTTATCATGATGATCATGGGTTACGCCGATGATGCATCAAAGGCTCCTTTCGGTGAGTTACTGAAGGGAATACTTGACCTCATTCTGGCTGTAATGGGCGGTGTTGTATTTGTTTTATTTAATCCTACTGATATAAGGTTCTTAACCTTTGATCTTCATTTGCATCCGGTTGTTTATGTGATACTTGCAACGGCACTTATATGGGGATCGATAAATGTAACGAACTGCAGTGACGGTGTTGACGGACTCTGCGGTGGAGTTACAGTAGTTCAGCTCTATGCATATATTCTTATATTTGGTTCGGTGCTGGGCGTATTTTCGGGAGTTGCCATAATCCTTGCATCCGTTGTACTGGCTTATCTGACATACAACTGGTTCCCAAGCAAGGTACTGATGGGCGATGCCGGTTCCAGAACTATAGGCTTCGTTCTAGCCCTTATGGCTATGAAGTCAATTCATCCATTCATATTTGTAATACTTTCATTTGTATTCCTGTTTGATGGTGGACTGGGACTTGTAAGACTTGTACTTCTTAGAACTATAAAGAAGAATATTTTTCCAAAGGTCAGATTTCCTTTTCATGATCAGCTCCGTAAGGTTAAAGGATGGAGTGTTCCTAAGACAGCTCTGTTCTTTATAATTGCTGAGGTGATATTTGCTGGAATTGCGGCTGGAATCATATTTATTGGAAGAACTATATAGATAAACAGAAAGTAATTTTTTTTTGAATTCAAGGAGCAGGTAATTGTAATGATTACATTTGACAGAAAGCCTTGTAATGTAAATGCTGATGAATGTGCAGTACGTCTGATGGGATTTCTGGCTGATACAGCTGGGAAATGTATTCTTTCCGGACAGCATACGCAGACTAATCCGATGGAAGAGAGAGTCTATATCAATGAGAAGACTGGCCGGTTTCCAAAGGTAGTCGGTTTTGAGATGCTTTCATACAGCAGAAATATTAATTATGATGATGCTACGGAAGAATGCCTTACAGAGGTATATGAGAATAGAGATACTATAGATACTGCTCTCAAGCTTGCAGCAGAGCAGGATATAATAGTTACCATATGCTTCCATTGGTTTTCTCCGGTTGGAGGAAGAGATAAGGCTTTTTATTCGAAGCATACTGATTTTGATCCGGAATCAATCTTTGTTACTGGTTCAGTAGAGGAACGGAAGTTTTATGAAGATCTGGATGTGATCGCTGACGAACTGGAGAGATTCCATAAGGCTGGTATACCGGTTCTATGGAGACCATTTCACGAAGCAGAGGGCACCTGGTTCTGGTGGGGCAGAAAGGGCGCTAAGGTTAATGCGAAGCTCTATATAAAGATGTATGATTACTTCTGCAATGTTAAGAAGCTGAATAATCTGCTGTGGGTATGGAGTTCACCTGTAGATGGTGCATATCCCGGGGATGAATATGTGGACGTTGTTGGATGGGATATATATCTTCCTGAAAAGAAGCCTACAGATTATGCAGATTACTATAGCAAGTTAACAGATTATACAGCACCTCATAAGGTTCATGCTCTTACAGAAATAGGATATCTTCCTGATGTTAAAATGTTAGAGCAGAGCCATACTCCATGGGCTTATTTTATGACCTGGTCCAAGGAATTTATAATAGGAGAGCAGTATAACACAGTGAATGAATTAAATGTTGTTTATCATAGTGATTATGTCGTGACTTTATAGTGTTAAAGTGGTATAGTATTTCTATATATGGGATAGGGGAGTTCTTGCAAAATGTTAGATAATTTGAAAGCATATTGGGACAGGATCAAAGAAAATGACAGGCTGTATTTCAGGATTATCTGGATCGCAGCTATAACTGTTGTAGTGATAGCTGTACTTATCAGTGCTGCAACTGTAAAGATTAAAGGCAGGAAAGCGCTTAAGGCGGCCGAAGCAGCAGCAAAGGCATCTGCGACTGAAGCGGCTGAAGAAGTTGTGGAGGAAGTGGCACCTGCAACTCCTACAAATGCACTTATATATGGAACTGAGGGGGCATGGCAGTTAGTTCTTACAAATGCAGAGAATCCGCTTCCGTCAGGTTATTCAATTCCTGAATTTACTGAACTTAGAAATGGTCACAAGGTTGATTCCCGTATATATCCTGATCTTCAGCAGATGTTTGATGATGCCAGAGCAGAAGGACTTACACCTACCATCACATCAGCTTATAAGACCGCTGAAGAGCTTGAAGGAATATCTGAACCAGGTACAAATGATCATGAGACGGGTCTTTCTATAGATGTTATGTCTGAAGAGGCTGGCAAGGATGCAGATGTCTGGGATTGGTTTGATGCAAACTGCTATAAGTATGGATTCATAAATCGTTATCCTGAATCAAAGCAGGATGTAACTGGAGTTTCCAATGATTTCCATCATTATAGATATGTTGGAAAAGAAGCTGCCAAGATGATGTATGACAGCAATCAGTGCTTAGAAGAGTTTCTTGGAAAATGATGTGTAGATAATTAATATCTACTATATTATACAAATATTCAAATACTACTTGATTTGTAAAATTACTTGTGATAGTATATGAACGTTGCTGGTATGGGATCGTGGCTTGGAGTCTTGGATTTCCAGGTGTGTCTCATATACGTTTACGATAAAAAGGAGAAAAGAAAATGAAAGAAGGAATACATCCGGAGTATTATCAGGCAAAGGTAGTTTGCAACTGTGGTAATGAGTTTGTAACAGGATCTACTAAGGAAGAAATCCACGTAGAAATCTGTTCTAAGTGCCATTCTTTCTATACAGGCCAGCAGAAGGCTATTCAGGCTCGTGGTCGTATTGATAAGTTTAACAAGAAGTATGGCTTACAGAGCAATAATTAGTTAAGCTAAATAATGACTATTAAACGGCAGATAGATGGTGTTTATACCAGCTTTCTGCCGTTTTGCGTTAGCTGGAGGATTTAAGAATTCAATGAAAGAAATAAGAATCGGCGGTCAGGCTGTTCTTGAAGGTATTATGATGAAAGGGCCTGAGTCATACGCCCTGGCAGTTCGTAAACCAGATAAAACCATCGATGTATCAGTTACACCTTTTGTATCAGCCGGACAAAAGCATAAAGTGCTGAATATACCGATTTTACGTGGCGTTGTGAATTTCATAGAATCTCTTTATATAGGAATGAAAACTCTTATGAAGTCTTCTGAGTATTTTGAAGAAGAGGAAGAATCTGAAGGATCGGATAAAAAGAGTGACAAGAAGGACGGCAAGGATGATATGAAGGATAAGGCCTATCTCGTAGGTTCCCTTCTGTTATCTCTTGGGATCGCAGTAGTGATATTCATGATGCTGCCTGCATTTGTTGCGAATTTCCTATACAAGATTACTGAGAGTAATCTGCTGGTTAATCTTGCAGAA
The DNA here is from genome assembly GCA_946183625.1 of uncultured Lachnospiraceae bacterium. GTDB lineage: Bacteria > Bacillota > Clostridia > Lachnospirales > Lachnospiraceae > Eubacterium_Q. The sequence continues at coordinate 5,896 of CAMHCL010000058.1, read as the reverse complement.
GGAATATTGAGGTTGGTAATCTTTTTGGTTTACATAATATTAATCTCAAAGATGGAAGATATCAATAGAACGTTTATGTATCATGGAGCAGAGCATAAGACTATAAACTGCCTGGAGGCAGGGGATGAACTTACTGTTGAAAATGTAATGAAGCATACCAGGTTCCATAAGCGTTGTGGTACCAGCTTCGTATTTATAGTAATGATAGTCAGCATTATTGTTTTTATGTTTGTAAGTACTGATGTAATGTGGCTGAGACTGTTATCCAGAGTTCTTCTGGTTCCTGTAATAGCTGGAATATCTTATGAATTCATTCGTTATGCAGGGAAACACAATAATGCATGTTCTACAATTCTCAGCCAGCCGGGACTCTGGGTTCAGAGAGTTACAACTAAGGAACCGGATCCTGATATGGTTGAGGTTGCAATTGCATCTGTAGATGCTGTAATAGATTGGAGAGCTTATATCGAGGAGATAAACAGCGATAGGGAGTAGTCTGTTATGGGTGAAACGATTGGCCAGCATATAAATTCTGCATCTAAAAGACTTATGGCAGCCGGAATAGATAATTATAATTCCGAGGCCAAGATTCTTATGATGTTTTTGTTAAATGTATCTCCGTCAGATCTTTTTATGCAGAGCATAGAAGAACTGGATGATGTAACTGCAAGGAGATATAAAAAACTTGTTGATAAGAGGATGACGCATTATCCGCTGCAATACATTATCGGTTTTACATATTTTATGGATTACAGATTTTCCTGTAAAGAGGGAGTTCTGATCCCGAGATATGATACTGAAAATGTGGTTTTGGATGCACTTAGCATAGCGCCTGACCGTAAGATGAGAGTTCTTGATATGTGTACGGGTTCCGGATGCATAGGAATATCATTTTATAAACAGAGAGAGGAAATGGGATATAATGACAAGGTAATAATGTCAGATATATCACCTGAGGCGTTGGAACTCGCGTCAAGAAATGCTGCTGAAAATGATGCAGATGTGAGAGTAATAGAGTCGGATCTTTTTGATGCATTTAATGAAGATTATAAATTCGATATGATTATCAGTAATCCTCCATATATAAAAACAGAGGATATCTGGAGACTGGATAGTGATGTAAAGGATTACGAACCTATGCTTGCTCTGGATGGAATGGAGGATGGTCTGTATTTCTATAGGGAGATCATAGGAGAAGCTCAGGAATATCTGAAGAAAGATGGCTGTCTTGTTCTTGAAATTGGATTTGATCAGGCTGATGATGTGGGAATGCTTCTGGAGAAGACAGGCTTTAAAGATATTACAATAAAGCAGGATCTGTCTGGACTAGACAGGGTTGCCCATGGATGGATATAGATCATATTAATATAAACCATATATACTAATAGTAAGAGGTGTGAAATGTTTGACAAGTTAGAAGAACTGGTTACAAAGCTTGAAGAGATAATGAAGGAATTATCTAATCCTGATGTTGTAAATGATCAGGATAGATTCAAAAGACTTATGAAGGAACAGAGTGATCTGACTCCTATAGTTGAAAAATACAATGAGTATAAGAAGGCTAAGCAGTCTGAAGAAGACAGCCTTATGATCCTGGATGAGGAATCAGATGAGGAAATGAAGGAGCTGGCTAAGGAAGAACTCTCACAGGCTAAGAAGGATATAGAAAGATGTGAGCAGGAGCTTAAGGTTCTCCTTCTTCCAAAGGATGCTAATGATGATAAGAACGTTGTTGTCGAGATTCGTGCAGGTGTTGGTGGAGAAGAGGCTGCTCTTTTTGCTGGCGAGCTTTATAGAATGTATCAGCATTACGCAGAAAAGAAGAGATGGCAGACAGAGATAATGTCAATAGATGATACCGGTATCGGCGGACTCAAAGACGCTACATTTATGATACGAGGTAAGGGCGCATATTCTAAGCTTAAATATGAAAGTGGTGTTCACAGAGTTCAGCGTGTTCCTGAGACAGAGTCAGGTGGACGTATACATACATCAGCTGCATCAGTAGCTATCATGCCTGAGGCTGAGGAAGTGGATGTAAAGATAGAAGAGAAGGATATACGTATCGATGTTATGCGAGCTTCAGGAAACGGTGGTCAGTGTGTAAATACAACTGACTCTGCAGTTCGTCTTACACATTATCCTACAGGAATTGTTATTTACAGCCAGACAGAGAAGTCACAGATTCAGAATAAAGCAAAAGCTTTTGCATTGCTTCGTACTAAACTGTATGACTTAGAGCAGCAGAAGGCTCATGATGCAGAATCAGAGGCTCGTCGTAGTCAGATAGGTTCAGGTGACCGTTCTGAAAAGGTAAGAACATATAACTTCCCACAGAGCCGTGTTACAGATCACAGGATCAAGCTTACTTCCTACAGACTTAATGAAGTTTTAAATGGAGATCTTGATGAATTTATAGATGCTCTTACAGCTGCTGATCAGGCAGCTAAACTCGCAAAAATGGAAGGCGAAGAATAATGTCAAAACAAAATTGGAAACCGGGCAATATGCTTTACCCGGTACCTGCGGTTATGGTCACATGCCAGAGACCGGGGGAAAAGGCAAATATAATTACAGTAGCATGGGCGGGTACTATATGTTCGGATCCGGCCATGCTTTCTATTTCTGTAAGAAGTGAGAGATATTCACATGACATAATTGAAGAAACTGGTGAATTTGTTGTAAATCTGGTGACTGAAAAACTCGCTAAGCCATGTGACTGGTGTGGAGTCAGATCGGGAAGAGATTATGATAAATTTAAGGAGACAGGACTTACAGAATATAGGTCGGATTACATGGATACACCGGCCATAGAAGAAAGCCCTGTAAATATTTACTGTAAAGTTAAGAAAGTAGAACATTTAGGCTCACATGACATGTTTATCGCTGAAGTTATAGGAGTAACTGTAGCTGATGAATATATGGATGAAAAGGGCCGCTTTGACCTTGCTGCGACAAACCTTATCACATATTCTCATGGAGAATATTTTGCATTAGGTAAGAAGGTAGGTAAATTTGGATATTCAGTAAAGAAGAAAACAAATAAAAAGGGTAAGAACAAGAAGAGGAAAAAATGATGAAGAAGTCGTTCAGATCTATATTATGCATTTTACTTTCATTTATCTTATGTGTATCACTTTGTTCCTGTACTGATCATTCGGATGATGTGTTTGAAAATGGAGAAGAGTTTGTTTCTGATAAGGATAAATCTCGTGATGAACCTTCTGGAAATGTAGTTAAAGGTAAAAGAAATATTATTATAGATTCTGATTCAGGAGCAGATGATGCTTCTGCAATCATTCTTGCTGCTTTACAGGAAGATATTAATATAGTCGGTGTGACAATTCAGGTAGGCAATGTTGACCTGGATCAGGGTGTAAGAAACGTTCAGACTGCACTTGAATTAGCTGGATGTGATGCTCCGGTTTATAAAGGCGCAGAAAATAAGTTTGATCGGTCCGGTAAAGAAGCCTCCAGCGTCTTTGGTGATGATGGAATGGGTGATGCCGGTCTTGTACATAGTGAAGGCGATGCTGCAGAAGGTGATGCAGTTGATTTCATTTTAAATACAGTAAAAAATAATCCTGGGGAGATTGAGATAGTAGCCCTTGGTTCCGTGACAAATATTGCGGATGCCATAGATAAGGATCCTGAGGTGATGAAGGATGTTAAACAAATCTGGTCTATGGGTACGGCGGGATTTGGACCTGGAAATGCAACGCCAGTAGCTGAGTTTAATGTATATGTTGACGCTGAAGCTTACTCGGAAATGTTGGATTCTGAACTCCCTATTACAATCATAGGCCTTGATATGTGTGATGGTGAGGCGCAGTGGACGGATGAGCAGTTTGATGAGCTGAGTGAACAGGGAGAAATAGGAGGATTTGTAACTAAATCCTTTGGTGAGATCAGAGAGTTTTATCGCGATAATGGTTCTGATACTGTAATGAATTGTGATGCTCTCGCTATGATGTGTGTGGTTCACCCTGATTTTATAAATGAAACTATTAATACCCATGCATCCTGTGTATGTGAAAAGGGTGAGACATATGGTGAGGTCATTTTCTATAAAGAAGGCTTTACATATGATCTTGTAGATTCTGATTTTGATTATAATGTAAAGCTTGTAACTGATGTTGATAAGAAATCATTCTTTTCTAATTATCTAGACGCGTTGAACAATGTTAAAGTTGAAGATGAGGAAGAAACTGAAGCATCTGATAATACTGATGTAGTAGAAAATGGTGATGTTTATGTACTCTTTACCAGTGATGTTCATTGTGGAATAGATAAAGGCTTTGGTTATGCCGGATTACAGGCTATAAAGGAAAAACTCGAATCCGAGGGGAACAAGATCATTCTTGTAGATGATGGAGATTCTATTCAGGGAGATTCTATAGGTACTCTTACGAAGGGAGATGCCATAATTGATCTTATGAATGCTCTTCATTACGACGTTGCAATTCCTGGTAATCATGAATTTGATTATGGCATGGATACTTTTCTGGCATTAACTGAGAAGGCAGAATTTCCATATATCAGCTGTAATTTTAATAAAAATGGTAAATTAGTATTTGATCCATATATAATCAAAGAGGTAAATGGGATAAAAATCGCATTTGTTGGTGTTACAACACCTGCTACTATGACAAGTTCTTCGCCAGTACATTTTCAGAATGATAAAGGTGAGTTCATATATGGATTCATGCAGGATGATGATGGGACCAGTCTGTATGCTGCAGTACAGGATGCAGTTGATGATGCAAGAGCTGAAGGCGCAGACCTGGTCTATGTAATGGCTCATACTGGAAATGAAGCTGAATGTGAACCATGGACATATGCTGATATTATTTCTAATACAAATGGAATAGATGTATATCTTGATGGCCATAGCCACGATACTGATCAGATCGTAATGCAGAACAAGGATGGAGTAGATGTTACCAGATCAGCAGTGGGAAAGAATCTAAATTCCATAGGTTACAGCCATATATCTGCAGAGGGAGAAGTGCTGGAAACGGGTATATGGTCATGGACAAATGATATTGATCTGCAATCAGTCTTTCCTGTAGAAAATGAAATAAGTGTAAAGGTAAGGGAGACTGAAGAAAAGATAGATGAGGTTCGCAACGAGGTTATTGCAACCTCAGATGTGGATTTAGTAATATATGACCCGGTTGAAAAAGATCTTTCAGGAAATCCTTTAAGGATATCAAGAGTTTCTGAGACAAATAGTGGTGATTTCTGTGCGGATGCTCTAAGATATCAGGGAGATGCTGACGTTGGTATCATTAATGGCGGAAGCATCAGGGATGGTATAGAAAAGGGAGATGTTACATATGGTGATATAATAGATGTTCAGCCATATGGAAATGAATTGTGTGTGATCAGAGTGACAGGTCAGCAGCTTATGGATGCGCTTGAATGGGGAGCTCGTTCTCTACCTGGAGAAAGTGGATCCTTCCTGCAGGTATCCGGAATCTCATTTGAAATAGATACGTCCATAGATAGCAGCTGTACAGAAGATGAAAACAGTATGTTTACTGGCGTAAGTGGAGAACGAAGAGTACAGAATGTAATGGTGGGAGATGAACCTATTGATCCTGAGAAGGAATATACTTTAGCAGGATTTAATTATATTCTGGAAGATGATGGTGATGGATACACAATGTTCGATGATTGTGAAGTGGTAATGGATAAAGTGAAACTTGATAATCAGGTGCTTATGGACTATATAAATGATACTCTGGGTGGGAAGATAGGAAACGAATACGCTGATATGAATGGGCAGGGAAGAATAGTTATAAAAGAGTAATTTAATTGCCCACAAAATTTTATTATAAATTTCTTAAATTTGGTATTGACTTTGATAGTTCAAAGTTGTATATTATAAAAG
>CAMHCL010000057.1 GCA_946183625.1 uncultured Lachnospiraceae bacterium | reverse complement strand
CTGTGTAACTGTTTCAAGAGAACTGGATAAGCTGCTGGATGAAGAGGACTTCATAAAGGATGCATATATTTTGGAAGTGAGCTCTCCTGGACTTACCAGAAGACTTAAGAAGGACAGGGATTTTGAAAAGAGTATTGGAAGATTGGTTTACATAAAACTTTACAAACCGATCGACTGCTTGAAGGAATATACCGGAGTTTTAAAGGCTTTTGATGAAAGCTCCGTAAGTATAGAGGTAGAAGATGTTGAAAAGTCTATACCAAGAGATGCTATATCTCTTATAAGACTTGAGTTTGAAGAATGATAATTAAGTAAGTTAAGAACATCATTAATGTCATAAAGGGAGGATAAACTAATGACAGAGATAATTGAAGCATTAAATATGCTTGAAAGAGAGAAGAACATCAGCAAGGAAGAGATGATGCTTTCCATAGAGAAGGCTGTAGCATCTGCCTGCGAGAAGGATTTCGGTGAGAACACTGAATATTCTGTTCAGATGGATAGGGAAACAGGTGACATCAGAGTATATACTCATAAGACCGTTGTTTCTGAGATAATTGATAGTCGTACAGACATCACACTTGAGGATGCACGTATGATCGATCCTTCGTATGATATTGATGACGAGGTTCCTGTAGAGATCACAACTAAGGATTTCGGCCGTATAGCTGCTCAGAAGGCTAGAGGAATCATCCTTCAGAACATCAAGGAGGGTGAGAGAAAATCACTTTACACACATTTCAAGAACAAAGAGAAGCAGGTTGTAGTAGGTGTTGTTCAGAGATTTGTAGGAAATAACATCAGCGTTAGTCTTGATGACAAGACAGATACAATCCTCAGCTCTAAGGAAATGATCCCTGGTGAGAGATACAGGATCGGTTCACGTATTAAGCTGTATGTGATCGAAGTAAAGGAGAATCAGAAGGGTGGCTTCCGTATCGTTACATCAAGAACACATCCTGATCTGGTAAGAAGACTCTTCGAGAGAGAAGTTACTGAGATTGCTGATGGTACAGTTGAGATAAAGAGTATATCCAGAGAGCCTGGTTCAAGATCTAAGATCGCAGTATGGTCTAACAATCCTGATGTTGATCCTGTAGGAGCTTGTGTAGGTCTTAATGGTAACAGAGTTAACAGTATAGTTGATGACCTGAATGGAGAGAAGATCGATATAATCGAGTGGGATGAGGATCCTGCAATCTATATCGAAAATGCACTTCGTCCATCTAAGGTTGTCTCAGTTGACGTTGATCCAGATGAGAAGTCTGCAAGAGTTGTTGTTCCAGATTATCAGCTGTCACTTGCTATCGGTAAGGAAGGACAGAATGCAAGACTTGCTGCAAGACTTACAGAGTACAAGATAGATATCAAGAGTGAAACTCAGGCTGCAGAGCTTGAAGCTGCTCTTGCTGAATATGAGAAGTATGCTGAAAGCCTTGAGGATGGCGAAGAGGATCTCGACGTTGATGATGTAGATATCGATGAGACAGAAGATATTGATGATGTTGATGCAGATGTAGAAGATACTGATGCTGATGAAGCTGATGCAGAGGAAACATCTGAAGAAGAAGCAGAAGAGGGCGAATCCGAAGAAGTTGAAGAAGACTAAGAAGACCAGTAAAAATAAAGTACCACTAAGGCTCTGTATAAGCTGTGGAAATGAACATCCTAAGGGCGAGATGCTCCGGATAGTTGTTTCCGGCAGAGATACGGCAGAGGCTGAGGCGAAGCTTGATGATTCAGGCAGAAGCCATGGAAGAGGTGCTTATATATGTTGTTCTGAAAGCTGCATCAATGGAGCCTTTGAGAAAGGGCTTATTGATGATGGTACCAGGGACGAATGCTTAGCCGGAGCTGACAGGAAGAAGCTGTCAATGCTTATGATAGCAGCAAAGGCCGGAAGAATCTGTTCCGGAGAGTATCAGGTTGAGAATGCAATAAAATCAGGAGAAGCACATTTTATAATTATTGCTGCAGATGCTTCTGAGAATACAAAGCATAAATTTCAGAACAAATGTAATTTCTACGAAGTGCCGTTCGTACTGTGTTCCACCAAGGAGAATCTGGGAAGGATGATCGGTAAGGATGACAGGAGCTGCGTGGCAGTTACAGATATTGGATTCGCGAAACAGTTGATTGATAGATTTGAGATAAATCTGGCTTAAAGATACGGAGGAATATATATGAGAATACATGAATTTGCAAAAGAATTAACTAAAGAGACAGGTAAGCCGATTACAAGCAGCCAGGTTCTGATGCTTCTGAGTAAGAAACAGGAAGGACTCCGAATAACCAGTAACATCAGTGATGAGATGATGGAATATGTCAGAGTAAGACTGACAGGTAAGAAGTCTGAAAAGGCTATAGCAGCCCAGAAGAAGGCTGTTGATGAGGATATGAAGAAGAAGGCAGCTGCAAAGAAGGCTGCTGATGAGAAGAAGGCAGCAGCTAAGAAGGCAGCAGCTGAGAAGAAGAAGCAGGATGAGGTTAAGAAGCTTTACGAGGCTAAGAAGAAGGCTGAGGCTAAGCGAATAGCAGAGGCTAAGAAGGCTGAGGAAGAGGCTAAGCGTCTTGCTGAAGAGAAGGAAGCCGAGAAGAAGAGACAGGAAGAAGAGAAGCGTCTTGCTGAAGAGAAGGCTGCTAAGGAAGCAGCTGAGAAGGCTGCAGCAGAGGCTGAGGTAGCTGAGAAGGCAGCAAGGGAAGAGAAGAAGGCTGAAGAGGTTGCTGAAAAGGCAGAGGAGAAGAATGAAGAGAAGGCTCCTGAGAAGAAGCCTGCTAAGGCTCCTAAGACTGAAGCAGCACCTAAGTCTGAAAGAACTCCTAGAGCTGATAAGTCTGAAAGAAGTGACAGATCAGACAGAGGAGATAGATCAGATAGAGGCGACAGAGCTGACAAGGGCGACAGAAAGCCTAGAAAGGGCGTTCAGAAGACTGTTGCTATGGATGATGATATTCCGTCAAAGAAGTCTTCTTCACGTCGTAAGGACGACAAGAGCCGCGACAGACAGCGTGAAGCAAGAGAAGAAGAGAGAGATAGAAGAGATGGCAAGAACAGCAGCCATTCTAAGAGAAGAGATAATAAGAGAGTAAATCCTGAAAGAGAACAGGAGAGAATCAAGAAGAAGCAGCAGCCTAAGCCAAAGCAAGAGAAGAAGGAAGAGGATACTATCAAGACAGTTATCCTTCCAGAGACTCTTACACTCAGCGAGCTTGCTGATAAGCTGAAGACTCCTGTAAATGCCATGATCAAGAAGCTGTTCCTTGAGGGTAAGATGTATACTGTTAATACAGATATTACATATGAGGAAGCTGAGAATATAGCTCTTGAGTATAATTTCATTGCAGAACAGGAAGTAAAGGTTGATATTGTCGAGGAAGCGCTTAAGGATATAGAGGATCCTGAAGATTCACTTACATCCAGACCACCTGTAGTCTGCGTAATGGGTCACGTTGACCATGGTAAGACATCACTCCTTGATGCTATCCGTAAGACCAGCGTTACAGAAGGAGAGGCCGGCGGTATTACACAGCACATCGGTGCTTATACTGTTAAGGTTGATGATAAGAAGATAACATTCCTGGATACTCCTGGTCATGAGGCATTTACAGCCATGAGACTGAGAGGTGCCCTTGCAACTGATATAGCTATCCTTGTAGTTGCTGCTGATGATGGTGTTATGCCACAGACAGTAGAAGCTATTAACCACGCTAAGGCTGCAGGAATCCAGATCATAGTTGCAGTAAATAAGATTGATAAGCCAAGTGCTAATATCGAGAGAGTTAAGCAGGAGCTGGTTGAATACGGTCTTGTATCTGAAGACTGGGGCGGAGATACTATATTCTGTCCAGTATCAGCTAAGTCACATGAAGGTATTGATAACCTGCTTGATATGATCCTTCTTACCAGCGATATTCTGGAACTTAAGGCAAATGCTAAGCGTAAGGCCAGAGGTGTTGTAATCGAGGCAAGACTTGATAAGGGCCGTGGTCCGGTTTCTACACTTCTTGTTCAGAAAGGTACACTTAAGACAGGCGATTTCATCGCTATTGGTGAATCACATGGTCGTGTAAGAGCCATGACTGATGATAAGCAGAGACAGGTTAAGGAGGCTACTCCATCTATGCCTGTAGAGGTTATCGGTCTTGACAGCGTTCCAAATTCAGGTGAGATATTTATCGCAACTGATACAGAGAAGGAAGCTAGATCAATCAGTGAAGCTTTCGTTACAAAGGGTAAGGAAAACCTTATTGCTGAGACAAAGGCTAAGATGTCACTGGATGATATCTTCAGCAAGATGCAGGAGGGTACTCTTAAGGAACTCAACATCATCATTAAGGCTGATGTTCAGGGTTCAGTTGAAGCTCTTAAGCAGAGTCTCCTCAAACTGTCAAATGATGAGATTATCATTAAGGCAATCCACTCAGGTGTTGGTGCTATCAATGAATCTGACGTAAGCCTTGCCGCTGCATCAGGAGCAATCATTGTCGGCTTCAATATCAGACCAGAGCCACTTGCTAAGCAGCTGGCTGATCAGGAAAAGGTTGATGTAAGACTTTATAGAGTAATCTATAATGCTATTGATGATATAGAATCAGCTATGAAGGGTATGCTTGATCCTATCTTCGAGGAGAAGGTTATCGGTCATGCTGAAGTAAGACAGACATTCAAGGCATCAGGTATCGGTGTTATTGCTGGTAGCTTTGTACTTGATGGTTCTATTGAGAGAAATGCATCTGCAAGAATTTCCCGTGGTGGAGAGTTAGTTTGGGAAGGCAAGATCGCATCTCTTAAGAGATTCAAGGATGATGCCAAGGAAGTTAAAGCCGGTTATGAATGTGGTATCGTATTTGATGATTTCAATGATGTTCATGAAGGTGATACTGTAGAAGTTTATAAGATGGTTGAAAAGCCAAGAGATTAATTAGTTTACATAATATATAGGAGAAGTAAATGAGAAGTAATAATCACAGGGGATCACGTGTTAATAGTGATGTCATGCGTGTTATAAGTCATGTGATCGAATTCGAGGTTAAGGATCCAAGAGTTAACTCAGCTTTTGTCTCTGTGGTAAAAGTAGAGGTTACAAAGGATCTTAAGGAGTGCAAATGCTATATAAGTGTATTGGGAAGTGATGATGGCGGTGAGAGCGCTCTCGTGGGACTTAACAGCTCCCGCGGCTTCATTCGTAAGAGACTGGCCGAATCACTTAATATGAGAAATACGCCTGATATCACATTTGTCCTTGATAAATCAATCGAATACGGTGTTAACATGTCTAAGAAGATTGATGAGATTGTAGGAGGGGAGAAGCACGATGAAACAGGAACTACGGAAGAAGAGTAAGCAGTTTAAACAGATGATCGATGCTGCTTCATCTATAATCATTTTAGGTCATATAAGACCTGACGGCGACTGTGTAGGATCAACACTTGCCGTATACAATTACATTGTTGATAATTACAAGGATAAGGATGTAGATGTTTATATGGAGAACTTCTCCGATAAATTTGCATTTCTTCGTAATGCTGACAAGGTAAAGCATGAGCCTGAAGACAAGCACTATGATCTGGGTATATCCCTGGATGTATCGGAGGGCAAGCGTCATGGTAAGTTCTCTGATATGTATCAGAGTGCGATCTCTACCATATGTATTGACCATCACGAGAGCAATAAGGGCTTTGGTGATCTGTGCTATATAGATGGTGGTGCTTCCAGTACCTGCGAAGTGCTTTCAGATTTCCTTGATATGGAGAAGGTTAGCAAAGCTACTGCAGAGTGTCTCTATCTTGGAATCATCCATGATACAGGTGTGTTCAATTATTCCAGTACCAGCTATAAGACTATGGAGTTTGCTGGTCAGCTGTTAGAGAAGGGGGTTGATTCTTCCTTCATGATAGACGAAACATTTTACAAGAAGTCTTATAAGCAGAATCTGCTTCTTGCCAGAACTATTCTGGAGTCCAATCTGTATGCTGACGGCAAGATCATATCAGGTTATGTGACGCGTGAGACATTCAAGGATTTCGATTGTTCATCTATAGATACTGATGGAATAGTTGAGCAGCTGAGACTTACTGATGGAGTAGAAGTAGCTATATTTGCTTACCAGCTCACAAAGAAGAATACTAAGTTCAGTCTTAGAGCTAAGAATTACGTAAATGTTAATGAGATAGCTGGATTCTTCGGTGGCGGCGGTCATGAGAAGGCAGCAGGCTTCGAAACGACTTCAAGCTACCAGAGAGTTATGAAGAAGCTCATAGGGCTGATTGAGAAGCAGTTAAAGGATTGATATGTCTTACAGCGGAATTGTAAATGTGTATAAGGAGCAGGGCTTTACATCCTTTGATGTAGTTGCAAAGATGCGCGGAATATACGGAACTAAGAAGGTTGGTCATACCGGAACCCTTGATCCTATGGCTGAGGGTGTGCTACTGGTATGTGTGGGCAGGGCTACGAAATTGTCCGATATACTTACCTCTGGTGATAAATGTTACCATGCCGTGATGCAGCTGGGAATCAGCACTGATACTGAAGATATCAGTGGAGAAGTTCTGGACAGCCGGGACATATCATCAGGTGACTATGACTTATCTGATGAACATATAGAAGATGTGATAGCGAGCTTCAGAGGTAAGCAGAAGCAGGTGCCTCCTATGTATTCAGCCATTAAGGTAAAGGGTAAGAAGCTTTATGAATATGCCAGACAGGGTATAGAGATAGAGCGTACACCGCGTGACATAGAAATTTACAGCCTGGAGATAACCAAGATAGATATCCCATACATAGAGATAGATATTAAATGTTCTAAGGGCACTTATATTAGAAGCCTTATCAGAGATGTGGGAGAGAAGCTGGGGACCCTGGCTACCATGACAAGACTGATAAGAACAGAGGTGGGAACACACACTGTTTCTGAAGGATACAAGCTGTCAGACCTGCAGGTGCTTAAGGAAGAAGGCAGGCTGGATGAAGCTATCATATCCATTGATGATTATTTGTCAGATGTTCCAGGCGTAATTATTAAGCCGGAAGCTGAAAAGCTTCTTATGAATGGTAACAAACTTGGTTTACATAACTTTATTACTGTTTCGGATGATGGTTCTGAAATAGAAGAGAATGATTTAAAGAAGGCAGCATATTTTAAAGTCTATAATGCCGATGAACTATGTGCATTATATAGATATGATGCTGATAAGAATATATATATGAATTTTAAAACTATACGGGACTAAAAGATATGCCGACAGTTGTAACTATTGGAAAGTTTGACGGATACCATAAAGGACATTTAAAGCTTATAGAGAAGCTTCTGTCTGAAGCAGAGAGCAAAGATCTGATAAGTGTTGTTCTTAAGATCAATTCAGGTAATCCGGGATTATACAGTATTCATGAACAGGAAGAAATACTTAAGAATTATGGAGTGAAGAGATTTGAAGTTATCATGTTCACTCCCGAATTTGCGAAGTTAAGTCCTGAAGAGTTTGTATATGAATATCTAATTAAGGGACTTGATATGAAGTCTCTTGTGGTTGGCACCGATTTCAGATTTGGTAAAGACCGTGCTGGTGATATTGAGACGCTTAAAGCATTATCAGAGAAGTACGGATTCGACCTGCATATCATAGAGAAGCTGAGCATTGATGGACAGGTGGTATCATCTACCTACCTTAAACAGTATATGGCTGAAGGTGATATGGAGTCCTATCATAATCTATGTGGCAGATATTATTCCTATTCAGGAATCGTAAAGCATGGTAAGCATCTTGGAACAGCCCTGGGTTTTCCTACGGTGAATATACTTCCGGAGGATTCGAAGCTGGTTCCGAAAACAGGAGTTTATTCATCTGTTACATTTGTGGATAATTGTGGTATAATAACCGAGTATGGCAGTATAACAAATGTGGGATACAGGCCAACGGTGTCATCAGATGGAAGTCTGTCTGTCGAGACTTTTATATATGATTTTGATGATGATATATATGGACAGAATATAAGAGTAGAACTTCGATCCTTCATAAGAGGAGAGAGAACATTTGATTCTACAGATGATCTGGTAGAGCAGATCAAATGTGATATAGAGCACAGCAAGAATACCCTGCACCTGTAGCTCAGTGGATAGAGCGATGGCCTCCGGAGCCGTGTGCGCAGGTTCGATTCCTGTCAGGTGCATTTCAAATATTGAAGGTTAATGTCATTAGTAGCGACTGAAAGGCAGTCGGGAAATCTAAAATTTGAGAGGATGGAATTATGGCTAGAGACAGAAAAAAAGAATTGAAACACAGGTACATACTTATAGTTGTATGGGTGCTTTTCTTAGCAGTCCTGGGTGGATTTGGTTACTTCGCATTTAAGAAGAAGGCTGTGGTTAAGGAAGACCTTGGTATTACATCAAGATTCTCATATCAGACCAATGCTAATCCTGATATAAATGCGCTTATTACCATTTACCTCCATGCGCTTAGCTCCTGTGATCAGGAAATACTTAAGTCATGCGTTACAGATCCATCACAGTTTGACGATATGACTCCATACCAGAGTCAGTCGATGATCATTACAGCATACAATAATATCAACTGTTATACAGTTAAGGGATTGGATGATGATTCTACTATAGTTTATGCCGTTACGAACATTTCTATAATAAATGTAGAGTCTACACCACTCGATATCATGAGATTTTATGTAGTAAAAAAGGACGGACAGTACTTAATAGACAATTCCGTCCTCAGTAATAAAGTTCAGAAATATATGGATAAAGCTAACAAGGATAAGGATATCCAGGAGCTTTACGAAATCGTAGATAAAGACGAGAAGGAAAAAGCAGAGCAGGATCCAGCTCTTAAAGAGTTTTTAGAGAGGCTGTATAATTAAGCTTCTTCCGGTTCATCGTCATCAGAAAGCTTTCTTACATCGATTCCTCTTGAAGGAACAGGAGTTGAGAAAACAATCTGAGTTTCTGTCTTACCATACATCTGGAGATGGCCGATAAATGTATCAAGCTCCATGGTGCTCTGGAAACAGACTTTTATAAGCATTGAATAATTACCTGTAACACAGTTACACTCAAGAACATTTGGGCAGGATTCTATGAATGGATAGAATTCTGCCTTTTGATGTGGCTCAAGAGTCAGATTGATAAAGGCAGTAATATGAAAGCCAAGTGACAGTGGATCAACAGCTGCATGATAGCCCTGTATGATTCCCTGCTTCTCCAGTCTTTCGATTCTTGCTGATACTGCAGGAGAAGAGAGGTAAACCTTTTCAGCAAGATACTTCAGTGGGTATCTGGCGTTCTCCTCCAGCAGGCTCAGTATTTCTATATCTATTTTGTCCATTGTAATGTCCTCGCACTTAATATTATTAATTCAAAAACTAGTTTGACTTTAGTATTATAACTCTGAATCAGGAATAATGCTATAGTTTCTTTTTATTATTTAATTTTGTTTAGAAACAACCGCTAGCATATATCTCCCTACAGACATCGCTCC
>CAMHCL010000056.1 GCA_946183625.1 uncultured Lachnospiraceae bacterium | reverse complement strand
GACTTCCTGGAAACAATTTATGACTACATTTTACAGTTGTCTTTACTGAATGAATTAGAGATAGACAGGCCAAAACACAGCATAGAAATTGTTCCGGATGATTATAGAAAACAAATAATGGGTGAGGTGATAGAGAAGGCTATAGAAGTTTATAAGGACGAGAAATATATAACAAAGCCTTATGAAGATTCTAAAAGATACAGACAATGTCTGCCATTATTTTTATATGAAAAGAAGCAATCCAAGACAAGCTACAAAAGAGAGACGGATAATGGTAGATGGGATGTTCCTACAGATTACATATACAAAGATTTGGAAGACGAAAAGAATAATATCAAAAATGCGAAGCCTAGAATAGCCAGAGGCACCGCTAAAGAACTGGATGAATTCTTCGATTTAGAGGGTGTAAAAATCGGCAAATATAAAGTGCTCACTAATAACATTCTTAAAGATATTAATGGGTCTCTAGATGAACTTGAAAGTATAGATGCCGATCAGGATATGGACGAAATCGATAAGGCTGAAGCAAGAGATGAGATTCTCTTCCAGGTACTTAGTCGCAATACTACTGGCTTGATTGATTATCCTGTAATGCAAAGACTTATCTACCGTATTTTCGCAAGGTACACCAGCTCTTTTAATGGACATAAGAAAGGTGAATATAAATATGTAACCAGCAAAGCAAAGAGACATAGATTTTTAGGAATCCTTTTTGCTATAGGAGAGCAGAACATGGGAGAAGACAATATCAATCTGGCAGTCAAATGTATCAAAGACTACTACAAAAAGCTCCCAAGCCTGAAATATGAACCTAAAATGACTCCTGAACAAGTAGCTGCAAATGATGACTATGTAGTAATGTTTGGTGAGGTTTATAGAAAGGAATACAGTCATACTTTTTCGAAGAATTAAAATTCAGAGAGAACCTCGGAAGTGCAGTATTTACCGCACTTCCGGGGCTTTTTTTATGTTGTTTTATAAATTCGCCTAAAGAATCACAAAATATATAAAAGTACAAAAGAAGGAGAAAACGCCTATGAACACAAAATCTATCAACACTATGAGTAAAGAAACTGCAGATTTTATTCTGGATAATTTTGGTTTGCTCACTATGGGGCTTATCGTAAATGAAGATTTCAGAAATACATTTGTAGAAGCAGTCGCAATCGAAATCGCTCTTG
This sequence comes from uncultured Lachnospiraceae bacterium, assembly GCA_946183625.1. GTDB lineage: Bacteria > Bacillota > Clostridia > Lachnospirales > Lachnospiraceae > Eubacterium_Q. The sequence continues at coordinate 8,350 of CAMHCL010000056.1, read as the reverse complement.
ACGATATGGTTGAAAAGCGTGTAGCAGACATCAGAACTGAAATGGGATATAAGGGCATAGACAAGGCTGACTGCTCTGTAGTCAATATGGATGATTATATTAATTATGCCTATGATGAGATGGAGAGCAGAATAAATGACAGCTTCCAGCGTATTGAAGCTTACGATGATGCAATGGCTATACTTGTTGATGAACTGGACGATAAAGCTATGGAAGACATCGGATATATCAACAGCAATTACATGTATCTGTTCAGAGCATTTGACCTGAATCCAACCTTCTTAGACTATGTCACTACAGTTGTTAAGAACGTTAAGGAAGACCTATCCCTGTAGGTCTTCTTTTTAAATTTATCCTATGTTCAACATTTTACAAATTCACTAGTAGAAAGGATACAAGTTATGTACGATTTCAAAGCAAAGACCCCGTCATTTTATGATGACAACTATGTACCACAAACCAAGAACATTATGTCTCAGGACGTGGACCTTAATAATCCCCAGGACATATACAGGTTCATCAAGCAAAATGTATACAAGCAGGACGAGTACTGCAAACTCGCTGCAATGTTCCTGTATAACCACGCCCGGGGCATCAGGTCCAGAATGGTGGTCGCCGGCCCTCCTGGAAGTGGTAAGAGCCTTGTTAGCGAGTGTATCAAAGCGCTCTGGCCTAATACCATTATTGTAAATGCGGCAACCCTTACCATGCAGGGCTTTGTGGGCAACAACAAGGTTGACTCCTGCTTAAAACGTATCAATACGGCGGAAACGAATTACATTTTAGTCTATGACGAATTCGACAAAATCGTGCGTCCGAGGAGGTCCGCAAACGAGAATGTCTCCGACAATATTCAAGCTGAATTCCTGAAGATGGTGGAAGGTGAAACCATCGATGTAGGCGAAAAGGGCGAGACTCATCTTATAGATACTTCTAAGATGAGCTTCATATTCTGTGGTTCCTTCGCTGTCAAGGCAAATGAGATAGCAGAGAAGAATTCCTACAAGACAATGGGCTTCAACGCAGAGGAACACGTGGAGAAGGCCTTCGCCAAGGAACTTACCATGGACGACATTATTGATTTCGGCCTCATTCCGGAGATTGCTTCCAGATGCACTAACCTGGCAAATGTAAGACCTCTTACTTTGAAGGACTATGAGTATCTGCTTACCGAGCATCCCGCTTCTCCTCTCAGAAAGATAGAGGACGAATATCAGGTTAAGATTCACATCACCAAGAAGAAGCTGAAGCAGATAGCCCGCGAAGCCTACAATTCCCAGCTGGGCGTCAGATACGCATACGCTAAGCTGAGAAGGATGGTGGATGCGGAAATCTTCAATTCCTACGAGAAGTCCGATGATGAGATGGCATTTATCTATTTGTAAAGGAGAAATGAGTTATGGTATTTAATGTTGATTACGACGTTGAGAAAGTGTCAAATGTGACGCTGGTCCCTTCAGATGATGAGGACGCAGACACACTCTATCAATACTCACGTATGCTTAACATAGAAAATCCGGCAATCCAGTTCTCTAAAGAAGCTAAGGCTAAGAAGTTCGATAGACTTACTGACGAAGAATATTTTGAAGCCTTAAATAGAGTGAAGTGGGTCGAACTGTGCTTCTTCGGGCATAAACCAAAGGTCAATATTTTCAAATTCGCTTCACAGGCTATGAATTATATCATGCAGTATGACAGGTATCTCCTGGAGTATCTGGATAAGCTCTATATCACCGAAGGTGTACTGGACAAGGGAAAGCTCGATGAGAAGACCTTGAAGATGCTGCAGGATTATCACAAATGTGATAAAGACATGTCAGTGAGTGAACTGATGAGGTTCTATAATCTGAATATGGATTATAGGACCTCTATTTATTCACTGATTGAAAAAGCTAGAGGCTTTGCTCTGGGCGACGGTTCTATTGACGAGACATTTTATGAAATGGGTGGTGTCAACTTCTACGTTCCAGATGAATGCTATACGCGCTATATCAAGAGAGGTAATGTTCTCGTGGTCATAACCTTCTATGACCCGTATGGAGAATGTGCCTGCACAGGAGACGGAGAACCTTTGGATACCTACGAATTTGGCTCCGGCGTAGCCGAAGAGATTGAAGGCAGATACATCATGATGCAACGTGATGAAAACTTCGACTCTATGGAAGTAGACAAGATGCTCAAAAGCGGCATGCCGATATATTTCTATTGCTTCGTTCAGACGAAGACAGACGACTTCTTCGATTATATGGGCAAGTTAAAATATGAAGGCGAGTATATACGTTATGAGGATGACCCATTATATGTGATGAAGGTGGAGTAAACATTATTTTTCAATTTAAGAAAGGAAATTACACTATGGAATCAGTACATATCATTGAAGAAAACAACAGTAGAAACGAGTATTACAGTGTCAGAGAGTATATGTTCAAGAACAGGGAACTGGTGCTGGATGAGGGTGTTAATTCCGCGACCATGACGGAGCTGGTATGTGACATCATGTACCTGGACCGTGTGGCGCCGGGTGAAGAAATTACACTCTATATCAACAGCCCGGGCGGGTCTGTGGTTGACGGCCTGGCACTATATGATTTCCTGAAGATGGTAAAGTCCCCAATCAAAACTGTAGTCATTGGAACAGCAGCTTCGATGGGGGCTATTCTTTTTCTATCCGGTGACAGAAGATGCATTACAACACATGGACGCATCCTGCTGCATGACCCATCAATCACCCTGGGCGACCAGCCTGCCAAGGCACTGTCAATTAAAGAAACCCTGGATGACATCATGAAGGTGAGAGAGGAGCTGGCGAAGATAATCTCCCAGAGAACTGGCAAGCCCCTTCGCAGCGTCTACGCTAAGACGAAGAACGATTCCTGGTTCACAGCTGAGGAAGCCCTGGAATTCGGCATCGCAACCGAAATCCTGGAATGATTTAAGTATCCTGTCGTGTTGGGTATGACACAGATCTATGACACAGATCTTGTGTCACAGCCCACATGACATGGATATATGACCCAAACACATGACACAGAATTAACTATACGAAAGGATTAAATCTATGAAGAAACGAAGCATTGACGAAACTATCAAGAAGGTAAATGCAAATGAGTTTGAAGGCAATCCAGAGTACAGGATGCTGGCGGACGGTTACTACGTATCAAATGACACACACAAGACCAGAATGAACAATAACGACATAGTCTGCGGTGGTACCGGAAGGATGAAGACCACTTCCTATGTAGAACCATTGATAAGCCAGAAATGTGGTTCCATGATTATTTCTGATACTAAGAACACGCTTTACGAACGTCACGCTGATGAGCTTAAGCATGCCGGCTACAAGGTGTACAAGCTGGACATGGTGAACGGACAGGATTCCTGTTCGTACAATGTACTGGAATTCATCAGATATGATGCTGAGACAGACACATATAACGAGAGAGACATAGTGGCATTAGCACATTTGATGTGTAATGTGAAAGTTAAGGATGACAAGGACCCTTTCTGGCGAAGCAGCACAGAGATAATCCTCTCATCCATTCTCAGCTATGTCCTGGAGAGCACGCCAATCGAGGAGCATCACATGGGTACGGTAAATAAGCTCATCAACGTGATTTTCGACATGAGGAAGTACAACGTCCTGATGATGGAGCACGCTTCTGAATTCCCTGACAGCTTCGCCGTAGCCCGTTACAACAGATTCAAGACTGTGCTGCAGGCTGACAGAACCTATGCCTGCATTATGATGTTCCTTGCGACGGCTGTGAATAATTACGACTGTAAGGAAACTAGAAATGTTTTCTATAATCGAAATACTGTTGATTTCGAGAAGCTAGGCCAGGAGAAGAGCGCCTTCTTCTTAAATGTAAGTGATATCGACAGTTCGATGAACAACATCATCAGCATCTTCTATAGAGATATATTTGGCAAGCTCATCAGATATGCAGACAGCCTTCCGGAGAAGAGGCTGCCGGTGCCAGTACGTTTCATCATGGATGATTATTCGGCCGGCTGTCCTATCGAGGATTTCTCGAAGATTATCTCAGTCATCAGAAGCAGGGAAATTTCTGTATCCATCATCATCCAGTCAATCACGCAGCTGGAGGAACTCTATACGGAAAATGAGACTATGACCATCCTTGCAAATGCTGACCATTTCCTCTTCCTTGGCACCAGTGACAATGCCACTGCGGAATATATAGGTAAGAAGATGAATCAGCCTTACTACAAGATACTGAATCTTCCTCTTGATACTGCCTACCTCTTCGAGGCTGGTAACGAAAGAGGTGGTATGAAGGTGAATAAATATATACAGCCATATATGCGTGGAGAAGTTGAAAGCGGCATTGACCTGAAGGAACGTGCTGCTGCAAAAGAGAAAGGGGGTCGATAATATGGGTATTGTTAAGACTAGAAAACTCACTACTGAACAGCGATTTGGGGACTGCCTGGCGTCCTGCAAAATCGATACAAAGGTTTTCAATCTGACGAACGATTTCTATAACATTCATACTTCAATCATTCCGTTCACCCATAAGAAAGTTACTTATGGGGACGAGTGGTATTATGAATTTGATCCGGACAAGACGGACGGATTCATATACGAATTAATGGAATGCCTGGATGATTTCTGCTGCTACAATCACAGGTTGCCTATAAGCAGAGACCCGAAAAAGGCCAACTTCTACAGGGCCTTTTTTTATTTGGCTATAAGGCTTATGACAATGATGTGTGAGGACATAGAAAACGGAAACGTTACATTTTACGATTTCTTCGAATATGCAAAGGCTTCGGTGACGGACCTGAGGTTAAAGGAATTTGAGAACAGGTACGCAGCCCTTAAATTCGAAGATTCAGCCATCTGTCTGATGCCGGGAATGCTGGGCAAGATAAATGATACGCTTCTGGTCAAAGAGCGTAACGGATTTTTCCTGAAGGCTGACAAGGCGTCGGTGGCGGCGTCTAGGGCGTACATCGAGGAGCTGAAGGAAGGCCTGGACGAGGAAGACCTGGACGAGATAGAGACCAGCCGTGAAATGTACAAGTCCTATCTGAACGCGACTATCGCGCCAGACGAGGAAGGCATCATTGACCAGGACGTATTCGAGCTGGCGGTGGTCGATTATTATAAGGGATTATTTTCCTACGGGAATTATGAAATGGTGGGCGACGTGGGCGACGCCATAACAGTATTCCTTATACGAAACAATCAGACCATTGTGGATGACAAGAATAAGTTCGACAAGGCATTTGGAATGTTAGACAAATGCTCTGATTTAGTCAAAACATACAACGATAAGAAAGGCAAGGTGACAGAATGAGAGAACGTATACCTATGGACACGCTATTACATAACCTGCAGGTGGGAAGCATCAGCCGCGTGGGACATATCGCCGGAATAATTGAGACACTGAAGAACACAACGACTGAAGACCTCATCATTAATACTGGCGAAGATTCCGGCAGTGATACCTATGGCGAGCTTGCTTGCAGAATCAAAACCAACCCACCAAGGAACAAGGATGCTCTGATAATGTCCATGGCCAGCAGCCTGCTGGCCATGGCAAACCCTTATAGAAGAAGAGAAAGGAATATGTAATATGAGAAAAAGTATTGATGAATTAATCAGAAGCGTAACTCCGAGCAGCAAACTCAGGAATCCAAGCCAGTACCTCTACTTGAATGTAGTTGACGTATTCGCATATGTGGCTTCCACAAACCCTGGGCAGTATAACGCACTGAAACTCTGTGACGCCCTGGACAGATGGATGGATAAAGAGAAGCTGAACCATAGCATAGAAAGTATCATGGTCATAGATGTGTTCTCAGAGCTTATCCCTAAACACCGCAAATTCACCCAATATACAAAGGATGAGAGGGTTCTTATTGATGCTCTGGTGCTTGCACCATTTGCGGAAAGTGAGGTGGGGTGAAACCACAAAAAAAGCACCCCACACTTCCTTTGGTAGGGAAATGCAAGATACCTTCAATAATATTCATTATTAAAGTCTCATCTATGCGAGTGTATCTGTAGCTAATCTTCTGATTCTTGTTTGGGTTACCCTTCTAGGAAATACGATATCTTCATCAAAATATGGTCTTGGGTATCTTGGAAGTGGAAGAATTCTTTCAAGCTGTCTTCTCTTAAGCAATTCTCTTATTAAATCAATATCTTCAACTCCACCTGCTACTCTCTCAAGCTCTGCCTCGTTTAACTCTACTTCATTAATCATGTTCTTCTTCATCATAATTTTTCCCTCCATTTTTCATTATTTACTACCTTCATTTTTGTTATCTGTTCTATATACAATCGGACTAGGACAGAAGAGACATAAATTTATAAAAAAAATTTACCCTCCTTACTGACTGACCAGTAAAGAGGGTAAATATCATATTCATGTGGCATTATAATTACTTGCCTTCATAAAATTCTGTAGTTGTTTTGTTGGACTGAATAAGTACGGAACTCTGATTAAATGTTTTGATCATATCGTCGCATGCACTATGCACATCTTCTATATTAGTATCACTAAGATAGATCACAAGGGTATATTCCTGATATACTGTCTCCCCATCTTTCCAACCACCATTTGCTTCCTGGATAGTGTAACCACCGAAGTGATCCAGCAGGATTTCTTCCAGCTTAGCTTTCGATTCATCCTGGTCGAATACCGGCTCATTTGTATCCTTGTCGTTGGTACCCAGGTACAGGACATATTGTATATCTCCTGATTCGGTAGCTGCTTCGGTTGTGGCTTCAGTTGATGATTTACTCTTAGTCGTACTCTTCATTGCCACGATCAATGCAGTTGATGAGATAGCGACTGCAATGACACATAAAAATATACTTATGATAAATAGTTGTTTTGCATTTTGATTATTCATAAACATTCCCTCCAATCGTAGTATAATTATAACATAAGATGATGCTTATGCTCAATGTGTGGTGGCAAGAATTCGGGACAGCTTTCTATGCTATTATTAGAATGACATATACTAATTGCTTTTAGTTGAGATGAATGCTTATTCCACATTGTTATTTTCTGTTCATTAATGCGTGAAGTCGAGGCGTGTGTGTTGGGTTTAATAATACCCTGGGTTGTGGTAAAATATTCTATGTGACAATGGAGAATGTATTATGGGATTTGGAGAGATATTAGGGGATGTAGGTGAAATCTTATGATCGTATATGAAGGCTTAAAAAATGATTTCATGTTCTGTGTAGAAAGCGATTCCATAGCTACTACTATTGAGGGCGCAATAAAAAACAAAATGGGAAGGAATACTCCTGTCAGTGAGATAAGATCCTGGGAGAATTCCCTTGAATATATGTATAAAGTTCTTAATGATAGCGAAATACCTGATGATGCAGGAATCGCTATCGAATACAATATCCCACAGACATCCAAAAGAATAGATTTTCTTATATCCGGCTATGATGAGAATAGCAATGCCGGAGTTATTATAGTTGAATTAAAACAGTGGGATGAATTATTTAAAGTGGATGGTGTAGATGCACTTGTTGAAACCTATTTAGGTGGAGGCCTTCGCAGAGTTGTTCATCCATCTTATCAAGCGTGGTCATACGCTCAATTGATTCGTGATTATAACGCAACTGTTCAGGATGATGAAATCAGTCTCAATCCTTGTGTATGCATGCATAATTATGTTCGTGTTAGCAATGATCCGGTAGATGATGAAATATATGCCGATTACTACAATGAAGCACCAGTCTACACAAAAGGGCAACTTGATAGTCTTCGTAAGTTTATAAAAAAGACAGTAGTAAAGGGTGATAATAAAGAAACCCTTTACCGTATTGAAAACGGAAAGATACGTCCGTCAAAGAGTCTTCAAAATTCGATTTCTTCAATGCTTAAAGGCAATGAAGAATTCACCATGATAGACGAACAGAAGGTAGTCTATGAGGAAGTATTACGCCTATCAGAACAGTGTCAGAAGGATTACAAAAAGAGAACTATTATCATAGAGGGTGGTCCGGGTACTGGCAAATCCGTTGTGGCGATAAATCTTTTATCAGAACTTACAGTGCGAGATCAATTAGTACAGTATGTTTCTAAGAATAGTGCTCCGAGAGATGTATACAAAATAAAACTTAAAGGAGATTATAAAAAGGCTAGTATAGATAATCTTTTCAAGGGCTCTGGAGCTTATACTGAGACAAGTGAAAATGCGATTCACACTCTTTTGGTAGATGAAGCCCATAGACTTAATGAGAAGTCAGGGATGTTCCACAATATGGGTGAAAACCAGATAAAAGAAATAATTCACAGTGCATACTGTTCGGTTTTCTTTAAGTAGTCAGTCTGCAGGAAAACACATCTCTTGG
>CAMHCL010000055.1 GCA_946183625.1 uncultured Lachnospiraceae bacterium | reverse complement strand
AAGCACAGAAATACCACCAAACAGTATTCCACCGCCCAGATGATCTCTGTAACCATCAAGATATAACGAGCTTATATTAGCATTGGATGTACCCTGTATAAGCTGCAGGATAAAACCAACCATCATAAATACAACAAATATCCATATGAGTTTCTTTATCAGCTTTATTCTAGGTCCATTCGCTAAGATAAGACCTGCAGCTGCAAAAAAGAAAAACGGAAGAACATAGAAAGATCCGCCGAATATACCGAAGAAGAAGCCACTGACAGCCTTTCCGACGAATCCACAAACTCCATATGTACCAAGAACAAGTATCAGGTTAAATGCCAGGAATACGAATAAGTATATCTCTCGCATTCTCTCAGGTGGCATCTTAGCCTCCATACGCTCCTCAGCTCTGGCCCTCTCATAAGCCTTAGTTCCCTTCTTAGGGGAGTTCTTCTTAGTAGTATTCTTCTTTGAAGAACTGCTACCACTCCTACTAGAATTGGATCTGGATCTGTTTCCGGAATTAGCTTTTTTAGTTGTAGATTTACTAGCTTGATTAGCCATATTGATCCTTCTATATTAACTAAATTTACAGCAAATAACTGCGAGGAACCATGTAGTGACGCCGATTCTTTGGCTGCGTATTTTGCAGCCTTAGAATCCGCTGCGTCACGATTTGAGGCGCAAGCCGCGTGACGAGCAGTTATCTTGCTGTATAAAAATACATATTTACAATTCTACCCACAAAACCCCTCCATGCGAAAATCACATGGAGGGAGTATTTATCATATACAATGACGATCGAATATATTACATTACGATAACTATGTCATTTTCAGCCTGAAGCTTATCTTCAGCTATGTAGTTAGACTCAAGAGCTTCACCATTAAGTGTTACTGACTTGTATCCAGTTTCAGCTCCATCAGGATTCTCAATCTTGATGTTCAGCTTCTTACCTCTGAATGTCTTGGAAATAGACAGTTCCTTCCAATCTGACGGAATAGATGGAGCTATCTTAATTCCATAGAAATCAGGTCTCATACCCAGGATACCTTCAACGCATCCAACCATTACAGTTGAAGCAGTACCTGTAAGCCAGTGAACATGGCTTCTGCCGTGATATGGGCTGTCCTTACCTTCAGTGAACTGACCATAGCAATATGGCTCCAGCCTTCTGATCTCTGCCTTATCGTTCATAGCACTTGGTGCATTCTCCATGAAGTAAGAGAAAGCTCTGTTACCATGGCCCATAAGAGACTCAGCAAGTATTATCCAACCCTGAGGCTGTGAGAATATACCGCCATTCTCCTTTGTAGATGCATTAAAGAGAAGCATCAGAGCTCCGTCAAATGCATGTTCTTTATAAGCAGGTGCCATAAGCATAACACCATAATCAGTATTCAGCTCTCTGTTGACTGAATCAAGAGCCTTCTCAGCCTGTTCCTTGCTTGCGAAACCGCTTATTACAGACCAGCTCTGTGGATTAAGCCACATATTTGCCTCTACATCATTTCTATTACCGATTTCCTTACCAGATTCCATATAGCCTCTGATAAATCTATCTTCATTCCAGCACTTATCAAGAATCTCACCGAGCTTCTTCTGCTGTTCATCTACATATGCTATATAATCTGAATCATTCTTATATTCAGCGAACTTACGGATTATAGTAAATGCATAATAGAGCTGGAATGCAACGAATGTTGACTCACCCTTCTTGCCAAGTCTCAGGCAGTCATTCCAGTCAGCGTGAAGTCCGGCAGGCATTCCATGATTTCCAAGTCTGTTCATAGAGAAGTCGATAGCTCTCTTCAGATGGTCATAAACTGTACCCTCATCCTTGTTAGCATATACAATTACTTCATCTATAAAATCAAGATTACCTGATTCTGAAATGTACTTAAATACTGTAGGGAATAACCAGAGGGCATCATCTGCTCTATATGATGGATGACCTGTTTCCTTAGCATATACAGAATTCTCATCATTTTCATCAGGACATGTCTCATGACCTGCATTGTGATTGAACTTAACAAGAGGAAGTCCACCACCGTTATCAACCTGAGCCGAAAGCATGAATCTGATCTTCTCGCATGCAGCTTCAGGATCAAGATGGATAACACCCTGGATATCCTGAACTGTATCACGATAACCATATCCATTTCTAAGTCCACAATATGTAAAGGAAGCAGCTCTTGACCAGATAAATGTCATGAAGCAGTTAAATGCATTCCATGTATTGATCATTACATTGAACTCTTCGCTTGGAGTCCGAACCTGGAAATTAGCAAGCTTTGAATGCCAATGTGTAATAAGCTCATTCAGATCAGCCTCAACCTTAGTCTTAGGATCAGCATAGCTTTCAATGATAGCTGCTGATTCAGCATCATCCTTCATACCTACGATGTAGCAGAGGTAAGCTGACTCACCATCTGCAAGGTTAAGCTTTCCTGATAAAGCACCACAGCTGTTTCCATTGTAGTTAAGTGCTCCGCCCAGATCACCTGACTCTACTCCGATAGGATTAGAATAATTTCTGTATGATCCAAGGAAATCCTCCTTACTTCCGCAGTAAGAATCTACAGGAATACCCGCCATACCCATGAATCTGTTCTGAGCCTTGCTGCCATTAACTTCAGACTTTGATACATTTTCATTTATAACCTGCTTAATCTTATTACCTTCAAAATAGGTTCTGGTAATAAACAATGTATACTGCAGATTGACCTGATCCTGCTCATAGTTTCCTTCATTAGTAAATTCAGCAAAACCAGTAACTGTCAGGTCTCTGTCCTTACCAGACTTGTTAGTTACCTTTACGCCCCAAACTTCATATGTCTTATCAAGTGGAACATAGTAAGATGCCTCTGTCTCAACACCATCATACTCAGACTTTATGATAGTGTAAGCTGTACCATGGCGAACCTCACTCTTGAAGCTGTCCATTGGCTTGCCAACAGGCATCCATGAATTTGACCAGTAATCACCAGTAGCATTATCACGAAGATAGATATATCTACCAGGCTGATCAAAACTGTTGAATACATAACGGAGTATTCTTCCGTTAGCGCCGGACTTAACAAAGCTGTATCCGCCGGCATTATTAGAAATCAAAGCACCATACTCAGGCGAACCCAGATAGTTCGCCCAAGGTGCTGGAGTATCAGGTTTTGTAATCACATATTCTTTGCGTGACTCATCAAAATATCCATATTTCATAAATCATAACCCCTTGATATTTATATATTTAATGATCAATTAGATACCCGATTAAGAATTACTCTTCTGTAGGATTCTCATCTGCTGCAGGAGCTTCTGTTGCAGGGGCTTCACTTTCTGCAGGAGCGTCTGCTTCTGGATTAGCATCCTTATAAGACAGGCTGATCTTGCCCATACGGTCAACATCAAGAACCTTAACATTTACAACATCACCTATGTTAAGTACATCCTCTACCTTAGCAACTCTTCTTCTTGCAAGCTTTGAAATATGAACCATACCATCCTTGTTAGGTGAAAGCTGAACAAATGCACCGAATGGCATTATTCTTACAACCTTACCTTCATAGATCTTACCAACTTCGATTGGATCTACGATAGAATGAATTGTCTTAACAGCCTTGTCGATTCCAGCCTGATCAGTACCGCAAACTGATACATTTCCATCATCATCGATATCAATCTTAACGCCAGTCTCTTCAATGATAGTATTGATTGTCTTACCTCTCTGACCGATAACCTCACCGATCTTCTCAGGATCAATCTGCATAGAAACGATCTTAGGAGCGTACTCATTAACTGTTTCTCTAGGAGCTGGGATAGCCTTGAGCATGCACTCGTCAAGAATGAACTCACGAGCCTCTCTTGTTCTAGCGATAGCACCTCTGATGATGTCATTTGTAAGTCCATGGATCTTGATATCCATCTGGATAGCTGTGATACCCTTCTTAGTACCAGCAACCTTGAAGTCCATATCTCCGAAGAAGTCCTCGAGACCCTGGATATCTGTAAGAAGTACATAGTCATCATCTGTCTCGCCTGTTACAAGACCACATGAGATACCAGCTACTGGAGCCTTAATAGGAACACCAGCTGCCATAAGTGACATACATGATGCACATGTTGAACCCATTGATGTAGAACCGTTTGATTCAAATGTTTCGGATACGGCACGGATTGCATATGGGAACTCTTCCTTTGATGGAAGTACAGGAAGAAGTGCTCTCTCAGCAAGTGCACCGTGACCAATCTCTCTACGTCCTGGTCCACGACTTACCTTTGTCTCACCAACTGAGTATGAAGGGAAGTTGTAATGATGCATATATCTCTTCTCTGTTACGAAATCATCAAGTCCATCTATTCTCTGTGATTCAGATAATGGAGCAAGAGTTACGATATCGCAGATCTGTGTCTGTCCTCTTGTGAACATAGCTGAACCATGAACTCTAGGAATGATATCAACCTCTGCAGCAAGTGGTCTGATCTGATTAAGAGCACGACCATCAGGACGCTTGTGATCCTTGAGGATCATCTTACGAACTGTCTTCTTCTGATACTGATAGAGAGCATCACCAAGGAATGAAAGCCACTCTTCATTGTCAGCATATCTCTCCTTGAGAACTTCCTTGAATGCGTCGATATCCTTTTCTCTCTTCTCTTTATCATCTGTAAATACAGCATTTTCCATCTGTTCTGGAGTAATAACTGTCTTTATGTCCTCAAATAGTTCTTCTGGAACAGCATAGCTCTTATATGTGAACTTAGGCTTTCCGCACTCAGCAACGATCTTATCGATGAACTCGATAACCTGCTGATTAACCTTGTGAGCAGCGAATATTGCATCGATCATCTGCTCTTCTGGAATCTGATTAGCACCAGCCTCAATCATGATAACCTTATATCTTGTTGAAGCAACAGTAAGATTCAAATCAGATACTGCAAGTTGTGCAGCACTTGGGTTGAATATAAGTTCTCCATCGATCATACCAACCTGTGTTGTAGCACAAGGGCCATCGAATGGTATATCAGAGATAGATACTGCTATAGCAGAACCAAGCATAGCTGTAAGTTCTGGTCTGCAGTCAGGATCAACTGATAAAACTAAACTTTCAAGAGTTACATCATTTCTGAAATCCTTTGGGAAAAGAGGTCTCATAGGTCTGTCAATAACACGGCATGTAAGAACTGCGTTCTCAGAAGCCTTACCCTCTCTCTTATTGAATCCTCCAGGGATCTTACCTACTGCATACATCTTCTCGTCGTACTCAACTGAAAGTGGGAAGAAATCGATTCCATCCCTAGGCTCCTTAGAAGCTGTTGCTGTTGATAATACTACAGTATCTCCATAATGAATGAGTACTGCGCCGTTTGCCTGCTTACCTACTCTGTCAACGTCTACGCGAAGAGTTTTTCCGGCAAGCTCCATTTCATACTTTTTAAACATTTTCGGTCTCCTTTTCATATATTTATTTTAAACTATGCAAGGCTCTCCGAAACGTCTGAAAAAACGGAAGGATCAGCTTCCTTTCGGCTTTTCAGAAGTCTCGGTTCCGGACGCTTAAAACACATTTACGTCCAGCCTCGCAAAGTCCATTTGATTTTATCATAATGAGGGGTGCTATTCAAGGTTTAAATTAGCTATTATGATAGCATCCCTACATATTCATAATATCTTTAATTACCCTATTTAAATCACCATCATCAGTTACGATTGTTACGTCTGCCGCAGCCTCATACTTTGACATACGATCAGATATCATCTGAGTTATTCGCGCTCTGAGGCCTTCCTCATCTTCTGCCTTTAGGAGTGGGCGGTTGGTGTCACCTTTAACTCTTTCGAAGGTGGTTTCAGGGGTAGCCTTTAGATAATTGACTTTACCTATCTTTTTAAGCAGTTCTGCATTTTCAGCACGGAGAACAATTCCTCCTCCGGTTGAAATAACCGTGTTTAGGAATCCTAATGAACTTATTTTTCTCAGGAGCTCCGTCTCTATGTCACGGAAGCCCTGTTCGCCTGATTCTTCGAAGATCTCTGGGATGGTCTTTCCTGTGGTTTTAACAATCAGGTCGTCGGTGTCAAGAAATACCATTCCATACTTCTCTGCTATGGCTTTTCCAACTGTTGTTTTTCCTGAGCCCATGTAGCCTATAAGGACTACGTTCTGATTAAGGGATGTTCCGTCTTCTAATGCCTGCTGAAGCTTCTCATATACTTTACCGGATATTTCGTCTGAAACTGAAACATTGAACCAGTATTCGTAGGCTATGATGCCCTGATACAGGAGCATAGACAGACCGTTATCAGTCTGGATACCAAGCGAGTTCAGTTTCGATATAAATGGTGTTACTGCAGGATTATAGATAAGGTCGTAACCATAATCTGCCATCTTATAGAACTCATCATCGTCTATCAGAAGTCCGTCACCCTCTTTAAGTCCAAGGGATGTACACTGAATAAAGATATATCTGTCATCAGGAATACTCTTATAATCCGCCTGAGCTACAGGTACTATATTCTCATACTGAGAAGATATAGCTTCAGCTTTGGCAATTGTTCTATTCACCAGATAGATAGTGTCAGCACCTTCTGATACAAGCATAGTACATACAGCACGAGCAGCACCGCCTGCTCCAAGGACTATGATTTTACGTCCCTCAAGGCTTACGCCCTTACTCTTGAGAGCTCTAGCAAGGCCAGGCATATCAGTATTATAGCCTTTGAATCCTGAATCAGTTCTTACAAGTGTATTTACAGCACCTATCTTCTCTGCAAGTTCATCTATTTCTGTACAGTACTGCATTACTTCCTGCTTGTATGGAACTGTGATATTAAGTCCCTTAATGCCAAGTGAATAGGCACTGCCAATTGCAGCGCCAAGATCTTCCTCAACATTGAAGGCTGTATAAACAGCATTAATATCCATCAATTCACTAAGATTATTATGTATAACAGGCGATAATGTATGCTTGATTGGATTACCGATTACACCAAGTATTTCTTTATTACTCATTTTATTATTCCCTTTATCGTTCTTATCTCATCCACAGAAAAAGGTGCACACTAAATAATGCGCACCTTTCAGTATCATAATTACTTTCTGAGACCGAGCTTCTCGATGATAGCTCTGTATCTGTTGATATCCTTACTCTTAAGATACTTAAGAAGATTTCTTCTCTGACCAACCATCTTAAGAAGTCCTCTTCTTGAATGATAGTCATTTGGATGAGCCTTGAAATGCTCATTCAGGTCATTGATTCTTGCTGTAAGAATAGCGATCTGTACTTCAGGAGAACCTGTATCTCCCTCTTTGATACCATACTTTGCTGAAATTTCAGCCTTCTGTTCCTTTGTAATCATGTTGATTACCTCCTTAAAATATATGTGTCACATCACCGGGTCGCGGTCGGAGAATCCTGCAACTAAGTGATGGATAAAAGTGTATAACACTTAAATGTCTTGAATATAATATCATAAAAAGACGAAATGTCAAATGATATTTCTATATTAATGTATCTAATTTCGAATTATCATTCATCAATATAAGATCCAGTAAAGTCATAGCCGCCATCGCCTCAACTACAACAACTGCTCTAGGGGCTATAATAGGGTCATGACGGCCCTTTATCTCTATATCCAGTTCCTCATGATCACTGTTCACTGTATGCTGCTTTCTATATATAGATGGTGTAGGTTTAAACGCAGCACGGATGATAATATCCGAACCATCAGACATTCCACCCAGGATTCCTCCGCTGTGGTTTGTCTTCTTCGAAACCTTATCCCCATCCATGGAGAATTCATCGTTATTTTCAGAACCACGTGATTCAACAACTCCGAATCCATCCCCGATTTCTATACCTTTTACCGCGCCAATTGACATGATGGCCTGGGCAAGTCTGGCATCAAGCTTGTCAAATACAGGTTCTCCGACGCCGGCCGGAACACCTGTGATCACGCACTCCACCATAGCTCCACTGGAATCGCCCTCTGACATCAACTTCTCTAGATACTCAGAAGCCTTCTCTGCTGCTTTTTCATCTGGCATGCATAAAGGATTTCTTAATGATTCCTCCAGGTCAAATGTACTTCTATCGATCTTTATATCGCCTATCTGAGTTACATAGGCATGGATATCAATTCCCATTTCATTAAGGATTTTAATAGCAACAGCACCTGCAGCAACTCTGCCGGCTGTTTCCCTTCCGGAAGACCTTCCACCACCTCTATAATCACGGAAGCCGTATTTTGCATCAAATCCATAATCAGCATGTCCCGGACGATATACATTTGCTATATCGCTATAATCTTTGGAAATCTGGGATTTGTTCTCAATAACCAAAGAAATAGGTGTTCCGAGGGTTGTCCCCTCGAAAACACCTGATAATATTCTTACTGTGTCTGACTCAGATCTCTGAGTAGCGAATTTAGACTGCCCAGGTTTACGTCTGTCCAGAAAAGTCTGTATATAGTTTTCGTCTATCTTAAGTCCAGCAGGACATCCATCCACTACTGCACCAACTCCGGCCCCATGGGATTCTCCCCATGTTGTAACTCTAAATATACTACCTATAGTTGAACCGGCCATTTTGTTCCTCCACTTTATTACTTACTTGCCTGCTCTTGGATGAGTCTTATCATATACTTCCTTAAGCTTGTTAGGCTTACCCTTAAGATATATCTGAGTTGTAGATATATCTGAATGACCAAGCATTTCCTGAACAGCAGACAGATCCGCGCCGTTGCTTACCATATGTGAAGCAAATGAATGTCTGATCATATGAGGAGTGATATCCTTGTCGATACCAGCCTTCTTAGCATATGACTTGATAAGTTTCCAAAAACCTTGTCTGGACATTTGATCACCCTTTACATTTGTAAACAAATAATCAGTATCCTGACACATCTGAGGTCTAACCTCTAATATATATCTGGTGAGTGCAGACTTCGCAGCATTCTCTATAGGAATGATCCTGCTCTTAGTTCTGTCATGACACTCAATATAATTCATAGAAAGATTAACATCTGATACTTTAAGGGATATAAGTTCTGAAACTCTGAGTCCTGTAGCATAGAGGAGCTCAAGCATAGCTTTATCACGAACTTCCTTATGAGAATTGCCAGATGGCTGATCAAGCAGATTATTAACTTCTTCAATAGTAAGAACATCAGGTACTTTCTTCTCTACCTTAGGCGGCTTAATGCCTTCAGTAGGATTGCCCTGAATCTTACCCTGTTCAATAAGATGAATAAAGAAAGATCTTATGCTGGCGATACTTCTCGATACCGTTGCCGAACTTAAATTATCACTCTCGAGATGAAGCACATAAGAACGAACCAGGGTTGAGTTAATATCCTTAACATCAGTAACCCCGTTCTCCTCGAAGTAATTCTGCATCTTTACAAGATCTCTTTTGTATGATTGAACCGTATTCTGACTGCTTTTCTTGACAGTAGTCAGGTAATCAATATACTCATCAATCTCTTGTTTCACTAGTTACGTCCCCACATTTCATTATTTTAAACAAGTTACAAAACAATTACAAAATGCGTAAT
>CAMHCL010000054.1 GCA_946183625.1 uncultured Lachnospiraceae bacterium | reverse complement strand
TACAAATTTGAATAATATAAAGTAAAGGAAGGCTCCACCCACTGCCGAAGGCGGAGGGCGCAGAGCCTTTTCTTTTTATCTTTCTAATTCTAATAAGATTCCAGTAATTAATTTGAAAATATAACGTTAAGGCGTTATAATTCAATATAAGAGGTGATATTTATGAAAAATATGAATTTTATCAATATAATTAAAGATAGAATAGTGGAATAGTATTTCTTGTAGATGATATGACAGCATTTTGACAGCATTTTGTTTGGTAAATCTATATAGTATGAATGATTTATATATATTTAGTGGCTTATTTAAATGCTGATTACTACATATGGTATGTATCCCAAGTCCTCCATCGAATATGAGTGGTAGGATTATGGGCTTTGGTGGATCTACAATAAAATGGGTATAAGAAGATAAGCGGTGAATGAGTTCACCGCTTTATTTTTATGAGATGCTACTTGGCAATCAGTGGACTTATGCCTAAGTGTTTTTGCTGGGATGAATATGGGACAGCATATATTGGATAATGATAGTATCAGAAAACCCAGAAAGAGCAAAAGCGGATTGAAGAGTAAGGAAGGAGTTGAGAACTATGTTAAGACTTTTTGTAGATATTTGTTTATTGCCATTTAAACTTATGTGGTGGGCATTCAAAGTTGTATGCTGGACATTTCTTATAGTATTAGGATTATTCCTTTAAGGGATTAGTTGATGGAGGAGAACGATTATGAAAACTATATTTTTTACTATAACTGGAATGAATTATTATTACGGATCAGACTTTCTGAAGAAGGGTATGAAAGTTGATATAAAAAAAGAGCCTGATAATGAGTATGATAATGAGGCCATAGTTGTAGAGCTGGATGGACTTGGTCCAATCGGTCATGTTGCCAATAGTGTAAATACAGTTCTGGGTGAGTCATATAGCGCCGGAAGAATATATGATAAGTTCAAGAAGAAGGCAAAAGGTGAGGTTAAGATAATAACTGATAGAGGCGTTATATGCGAGCTGATAGTTAAGAAATAAATATGATATTAATTCATCAACAGCCAGGGTTATACTTTGTAACCTTGGCTGTTGAAATATATGATGGTAAAATAGTAGTATGGCTTTATATAATAAAACTTGTATTGAAAAAATGGGAGCGGGAATAGGAAGAGTTGAACGGGAACTTTAAAAGAATCATATCGTCTTTAATTATCGTGACGATGTTGCTTACACTTAATTCGTGTGGAAAAGAGAAGCCCATTTCAGAAAGTATCAAAACAGGCCATGGCGGAGCCGAAATGTTTGTTGAAGGTGAACTTACGGAGGAAATTGTTGCGTGTATCAATACAAATGATGTGGAGAGGATGAAATCTCTGATGTCTAATTATGCATTGGGATATTCGGATTGGGATAAGACAATAATGGATTTATACAGTTACTTCCCGGATGACTATACCCCTATAAATGTAAGCGATTATTACTCGTTGCGTGATATGGACCGCGGAAAGTTTGTTGGTGACGGTGAATTATACGAATGCAAATTTGATATGAATAATAATGGAAAATTATATCATGTATACTATGTATGGCTGAAGCATGTTCCGGATGACGAAACTAAACAGGGGATTCATTCGATCATTCTGATAAGTGATGACGCATATAAGAATAAAGATTATAAATTTCATGGTAAAGATGACGCTCCGGGGGTATATATTTACAACTGAGACAATAAGTGACAAGGGATAAGTGAAGAGCTTTGGCATGGTACTGGAGAAAAGTTTGTTGCTGCTATAGATGAACAGGGACTTATTCCTAAGTCCAGGCTGTATGTACATTTGTCGAAGGACGAAGAGACAGCAACGAAGGTTGGTTCAAGACATGGCAAGCCGGTTCTGTATATAGTAAGTTCGGGACAGATGTATAGAGATGGATATAAATTCTATCTTTCAAAGAATGGTGTCTGGTTAACCAAGGAAGTTCCGGTAAGATATTTAAAGAAGCTGTAGTAACAAGATGAATGAAGGAGATAAGATCAAAGTAATGTTTAGAGAGATGAGACGTTTTAAGCAACAGATATCTGAGGAGGAGTGCATACGTATTCTTAAAGAAGAACCTAGAGGGGTTCTTTCTATGTTGGGTGACGATGGATATCCATATGGCATCCCTATCAGCCATTACTACTCTGAGGAGGATGGGAAGATATATTTTCATGGGGCTAAGGTTGGACACAAGATTGATGCTATCAGAGCTAACGATAAAGTAAGCTTTTGTGTATATGATCAAGGCTATCGTAGAGATGGGGAATGGGCACTCAATATAAATAGTGTCATTGTATTTGGAAGGATTCATCTTGTAGAAGATGAGGAAAAGGCCAAGATGATCTGCACCAAGCTCTGTCAGAAGTTTACTGATGATGAGGAATATCTTAAGAAAGAACTGGAGAATGCATTTCCGAGAGTTCAGTGTTTAGAATTGACAATAGAGCATATGACAGGAAAGCTGGTTAATGAATCATGAATATACAAATCTTTGGTACGAAGGATCAAAGCTTGCATACGAGATGTTTCTATATATGGAGAAGATGTAAATGATAAAACCTATAGTAAAAGACGTATTCTTCTTAAGTCAGAAATCAGAACCTTCTACAGCTGAGGATACAGATGTTATAAAGGATCTTCAGGATACCCTTGCGGTGCACAGAGATGGCTGCGTGGGTATGGCTGCCAATATGATCGGCTATAAGAAGAGATCTATAATTGTATCGATGGGATTTATGAATCTGATCATGAATAATCCTGTTATTGTTTTGAAAAGCGGAGAATATGAAACTGAAGAGGGTTGCTTGTCATTGATAGGTACTAGAAAGACTAAAAGATATAAAGAGATTGAAGTGGAATACGAAGATATCAATTTCAAGAAGCAAAGGCAGAAGTTTAACGGATTCACGGCTCAGATAGTGCAGCATGAAGTAGATCATCTTGAAGGGATAATAATATAATGGACGATAATAAAAGAAGATGGCTCTATTCCAGGGATAATCTTATGACGGCTGTCAGGTCGCTTGGTTATCCGGATAAACTGGGTGAAGAAATAGTTAAAAACCTCGGAAGCCCAAAGGCTATGGATAGAATGACTTCGTACATATATCAGGCAAAGCCAAATTCTATGGAAGAAGTTGTTGATGAGATGATTGCTATCCGAACTGAGATAGAAACCTGGCGGGCAAAGAAGGATAGTGAAGAAGCCAATGCCAGATATAATGAGATGTTATATTATGGGCTTGGGAATGATGAGGAGTAGATTGGTTTTATAGAGGCGTTGTTATATTTTTGAAGGGGAAGAATAATGGGAAGTAGAACAGATAAAGCAGTATCAAATCATAAGAGTTTTCATACATGTTCTGGATCGGTTCTGGAAGCGTTTGCAGATGTGATAGGAATCAGTGAGGCAGAGGCGAAGTCAATATCAATGCCGTTTGCTGGTGGCAGAATGGGTAAGTGTGGTGCGGTTCTGGCAGCAGAATATGTATTAGAACAAAAGTATGGAGAAGATGCTACGAAGAAGATAGAAGAATTTGAGGAAAAGTTTATAGCATCAGATAAAGGGTCTGTTATGTGCTCAGATCTACGAGGTAAAGTTCCGGGTTCTTGCAGAGCGTGTGTGACAGACGCAGCAAAGGTTCTCGAAGAAATGGTTGGGTAAGGACTTTTCGATAATATTATTAAGAGAGAATGATAAGACATGAGTGACAGACTGATATTTCATGTTGATGTAAATAGCGCATTTCTTTCCTGGGAGGCGGTGGACCGCCTTTCTAAAGGTGAATCTCTGGACCTCAGGACTGTTCCTTCATGCGTTGGTGGTGATCCAAATCGACGAACAAGTATAGTATCCACCAAATCTATTCCGGCTAAGAAGTACGGTATTGTGACAGGCGAGCCTGTTGCGTCTGCACTCCGTAAATGTCCTGAACTTCTGGTTGTGAAACCGAATTTCCAGTTATATAAGAAGATGTCTCACGCTTTTAAAAGTATATTGAATGAATATACTCCGCTTATGCAGTCGTTTTCTGTTGATGAGGTCTTTATGGATATGAGTGGGCTGCAGCGGCTTCATCCGGATCCTATCAAGCTTGCTCATGAGATGAAGGATAGAATCCGTGATGAGCTTGGATTCACTGTGAATGTAGGCATAGCAAGGAATAAGCTGTGTGCCAAGATGGCCAGTGATTTTGAGAAGCCGGATAAAGTTCATACATTGTTTCCAGATGAGATAGAAGATAAGATGTGGCCTCTTCCAGTAGGTGAGCTCTTTGGATGTGGTCAGGCTACTGCGACGAAACTGATTGAGATGCATATAGATACTATCGGGGATCTTGCTAAAGCAGACGAGAAAATATTGTCACGCACATTTGGTGAAAAGTCAGCGCAGTATCTTCATAATGCTGCAAATGGGATAGATGATTCACCTGTAGTAAATGAAGAACGAGAAGCAAAGAGCTACGGCGTTGAAAATACAACCGAGGATGATGTGACAGACTTTGAGACTGTTAATCATCTGCTCCTGGCTGAAGCTGATATAGTTGCAAGCCGACTCAGGGCAGATGAAGTAAAGGCATTTACGATTACAGTTATATATCGTACCAGTGATATGAAGCGACATTCGCATGGGCGGAAGATGGAAAACTCGACCGATATAACTTCTGAGATATATGGCATGGCCGTGAATCTTATGAAGGAAGCCTGGAAGGGAGAGCCACTAAGGCTTATAGGACTTTCTGCTTCTGATATTGATAGAGATGGCTTCCAGCAGATGTCCCTGTTTGGTGAGGAAGAGAAAGAAAAGCAGAAGAATCTTGATAAGGCTTTGGATCAAATCCGAAGTAAGTATGGGAATGATAGTGTGATCCGTGCTGGAATTGGAGCATTCCGGAGTGATAGAAGAAAATAATACTATGGAGGTACACAAATGGTAAAGCATATTATTTTATGGCAGCTTAAGGATGAACTGTCTGACGCCGAAAAGGCTAAGGTAAGAGAGGATATCAAGGCTGGTCTTGAGGGACTGGCTGGGCAGATTCCTGGACTTGTTGACATACATGTGCAGATCGAGATGCTTGGATCATCAAATGCAGACTTAATGCTAGACTCTACATTTGACGAGGAGGCGTCTCTGAAGGGCTATGCTGTTCACCCGGCTCATGTGGCTGTTGCGGATGGCGTGGTCAGACCAAATACGAAGAGCAGGGTATGCATAGATTTTGAGGCATGATTTGACTGCTGCCCCTTTTTCGGGACAACTTATGTGGGATAATTATTAACATGGAAAGTACGAATCTAAACAAATCTCAATATGAAGCGGTGACGACCACCGAGGGCTATGTCCGGGTGATCGCTGGCGCGGGCAGCGGCAAGACCAGAGCACTCACTCATCGATTTGCCTACCTGGTGAATGATATAGGTATTCCGCCGGGAAATATCCTATGCGTTACATTTACGAACAAGGCGGCGAATGAAATGCGCGCCCGGATTCACAAGATGATCGGGGATAAGGATACTGGCTACATCAATACATTTCACGGGTTCTGTGCAAATGTACTGCAGGAGGAGAGCTATGTATTCCAGTACCCGAAGTCTTTTCTGGTGCTTGATAATTCCGACATAGATGCGATGCTGGCGAACATTTATGAGGAGCGTGGGCTGACGCTTCGGGACATGACTTATGGCAATGCCAGGGACATGATAGAGATGCTGAAACTCAAGGAACGGCCGGATTATTACAAGGATATATTTGATATGTCCCTGGAGGTTTTGAGGGAGAAGTACCTGGCGGCTGAGAGCGTCAAGGACATCATTTTTTATGGTTATCTGTATCAGCAGAAGAAATGTTTCGGACTGGATTATAATGATCTCCTGATTTTTACGCTATACGTATTCAAGGTGAGTGAGGAGAGCAAGCTTAAGTGGCAGAAGCGGCTCATGTATATCATGGTTGATGAGTTTCAGGATATCGATCCGCCGCAGTATGAACTCATGCGGGTTCTGGCGGGCTATCATAAGAATCTCTTCGTGGTTGGTGATCCGGATCAGACTATTTATACCTGGAGGGGCGCGAATATCGGTTTTCTCCTGAACTTCGACGAGGAGTTTCCTGGGACGAAGACGATAATGATGATGGAGAATTACAGGTCGACTCCTGAGGTGTTAAATGTTGCGAATTCCCTTATCAGTCATAACAGGAATCGCACGGAGAAAAACCTGATACCGACCAGGGATAGCAGTGAGAAGGTGAGCTGCTATTTTGCGGATAATCCTGACGACGAGGCTACATTTATCGCCGCGAATATTGTTAAGATGGCAGAGAACGGAGTGGATTACAAGGATATAACTATTCTGTATAGATCACATTTCCTGACCAGAAGTATCGAACAGGCGCTGCTACTCAGTAAGGTTCCGTATGCGATTTATAGCGGAGTGCAGTTTTACGATAGGATCGAGATCAAGGTGGTTTTGTCTTATCTGAGGATGCTTATCTCCGGTGATGATTTTGCTTTCAGAAGAGTTATTAATACGCCTAAGAGGAATATAGGTGAGAGGCGTATCAAGTTCCTTGAGGAATATGCTGAGAAGAACGGCGTGACCTTATATAAGGCATTCAGGGATAATATCGAGGATCCAATATTTAAGGGCACTAAGGCTCGGGATTTTCTGGAACTGATGGACGAGCTGTCCAGGGAGCTGGATAGAAAGACAATCTCGGAGCTGGTGGCGGATGTTCTTCATAAGAGTGGCTATGAGGAGGCGCTTCGTACCGAGGGCAGTCAGGAGAGGCTGGATAATCTGGCGGAGTTGAGGCAGTCGGTATATGACTATGAGGTGACCTGTGGCGAAGAGACGAATCTGGACAGTTATCTGAAGCATATCGCTTTATATACAAATGCGGATATTGAGGATACTAAGAATAGAGTGAAGCTAATGACTATTCATGCGGCGAAGGGACTTGAATTCCCGTATGTATTTATCTGTGGACTTAATGAGGGTATCTTCCCATCGCAGAAGACAAGGACTGAGGATGGAATGGAGGAAGAGAGACGCATAGCTTTTGTTGCGTACACCAGGGCTATGGACGGACTCTGCCTTACTGAGGCTGCCGGGCGTAATTTTGACGCTTCTCCTAAGTATCCGTCCAGATTTCTGATGGAGATAGATCCTGAATATCTGAATATGGTAAAGGAACCTAATGAAGGGCTTATCAAGGAAGCCCAGGATTATATAAAGGTGAGCGAGAGGCATCTTCGTAAAGAAGATTCCAGCGAGTTGATTCCGGTGAATACGAGGGTTAAACATTTGATCTTTGGAGATGGCACTATCCTGGAGCAGGATATGGATCTGCAGGCTTATGTGATCAAGTTTGATTCGCAGGATACGGAGAGGTATATAGCTTTCAAGGTGAATCTGGATTTGTTGGATTGACATGTTGTTGGGATTATAGCGGATTGGTGATATTGGGATTGTTGCGGATTGGTGATAATGGCTGCTGAGGTTCAGCGGATTGACAGGGGGTTGAGATGGGGAATTTCAAGAATGTAGAAGTGTTCAGGGATACTGAGAGATTATGCAGCCAGGACGAGCGGCTGCAGGAAAGTATTAAGGCCAGCGTCGATGGTCAGAAGTTGATTCTGGAAGGTGATGAGCTGGGTGCTGGACATGGAACTGTGCCGGGCGATGGTCATGTTGATGGGCTGGGCGATGGACATGGTGATGTGCCGGGTGATGGACATGGTGATATGTCGGGTGATTTTGACCTGGCGAGGTTTGATTCTGAGGCTCAGGTCATTGTGTCACGAAAGCGTACCTTTGAAGCTGCTTCGGCGTATAAGGGAAAGAAGGTTGCGGTGCTGAACTTTGCTTCAGCTTCTAATCCGGGCGGTGGCGTAGTGAAGGGTGCGTCGGCTCAGGAGGAGGGGCTATGCAGATGCTCCACTCTATACTTTGCGCTGAATGTTCAGGAGATGTGGGACGGCTTTTATAAGCCTCACAGAAGAGCGCATGATCCGATACATAACGATGACATTATTTACACGCCCGGCGTTACAGTATTTAAATCTGATACTCGTGATCCGCAGCTTATGGATGAGAGTGATTGGTACTCGGTGGATGTCATAACCTGTGCGGCACCTAACCTGAGGAATGAACCGTCTAATCGGTACAACCCGGAAGATGGTGAGCCGGTACGTGTGTCCGATGACGAGCTTCGGCGTATCCATGAGAAACGGCTTCGCAGAATCCTGGATGTAGCAGCCCTTGGCGGATGCGAGGTGATCATCCTTGGTGCATTTGGCTGCGGTGCATTTCGCAACAACCCGAGTGTCGTAGCTGAGGCAGCCCGGAATGTGATTCCGGATTATAGCCACGCATTTGAAAACATTGAGTATGCGGTATTTTGCCGGGGAGATGACACGCGGAACTACGATACATTTTACGAGAAGTTGATGTGAAGTGCTGGATGGTTCGGGTGGAAATTCTGTTGAATAGTTGATGGAATGATTTTATAATGGAAGTGGCATATTTACAGATTTGGGAAGGAGTCTTAATTGAATAACCAATCTGTAGAAGATAGAGATGATGCTTGGGAGAAACTGACAATATCGAACGATTTTATATTCGGCAAAATAATGAGTGATCCGATTTTATGCAGGGATACACTTCGAAGGATACTGCCTGAGTTGAATATAGATCATGTTGCTGAAGTTGTTGCCCAAAAAGATTTAAAGCATTATTACCAAAACAAAGGGTCCAGACTTGATGTATACGTTGTCGATACATTTGGACGAAGATTTGATTTGGAGATGCAGCTGTTAACAAATCAGGTGATCAAGAAAAGATCGAGATATTATCTGAGCATGATGGATGCAAATGAATTGCTAAAAGGTTGTGAATATGATCAACTTAGTGATTCGTATGTGATTTTTATCTGCCTAGAAGATTTGTTTGGAAAAGGATTGCACAAATATACTTTTAAGGATGTATGTGTGCAGGATAAGGATGTTGAGCTTAATGATGGAGCATATAAGATTTTTCTAAACACTAAAGGTACGGCCTCTGATATTGATGCTGATCTGAAAAATCTCCTTGATTATGTTGATGGAAAAGGCGTTGAAAACGATGATTATATTGAACGGCTTCAAAAGGCAGTTGAAGAAGCCAAGAAAAACGAAACCTGGAGGGGCGAATATATGACAGAAAGAGATATAGAGAGACGTGGCTACCTGCAGGGTGAGGCAAAAGGGAAAGCTGAAGGAAAGGCGGCGATTGAAAAAGCTCTTTCAGAAGGCTTGTTATCTGAAGAGGTAGCGAAGCAATTGATTTCCATGATGGAAGAAAATGTAACAACTAACTAGTATTATTAAAGCTGTAAATATGCCGGAGCTTATTGCATTTATGTGATAAGCTCCGGCGTTATATTAATAATTATTACGACAAGTAATATGAAAGGAGTTTTATGGAGTTTAGAGAAGTAGTAGCAAATAGATATTCATGCAAGAAGTACATTGATAAAAAGGTTGAATCGGATAGCAGCCCAGAATGTGATTCCGGATTATAGCCACGCATTTGAAACCATTGAGTATGCGGTATTTTGTCGTGGAGATGACACGCGGAACTACGATACATTTTACGAGAAGTTGATGTGAAGTGCTG
>CAMHCL010000053.1 GCA_946183625.1 uncultured Lachnospiraceae bacterium | reverse complement strand
TAATGAGAGAAATACTCGACGATCAGAGAGAGATGGAACTGGGATGTAAGATCTTGAAGGTTCATTATATCTCGTATGATTTTGACAGAACCGTGGTCGAGTGTGAGATTCTCAACATGTCCAGTAAGATAGTTACCGTTACTTTATATATAGATAGAAACATCAACGATTACAAATTGCTCATGGACAGACTTGAGAGACTTCTGGTACCTGACAAGTATAATATACATTATCTGTTTTCTGGGTATTATAGGTATATGCCTTTTCAGGGCAGTGGCGAAGCTGCATTTACTTCTTGTAATACTCGCGGCAGTTAGTTTGGTAAGTGTCATTACATTTGCAATCGGATTTGATATGTATAGAAAGAATAAAATCTCAAATAAAAAAAGGAGTTGATCATTATGCAGAGCGATAACATGAAATGTGGATTACAGCAGGCACCAGCTCGTTCACTTCTGAACGCACTTGGATATACTGCTGAAGAAATCAAAAAACCTATGGTTGGTATCGTATGTTCTTATAATGAGATAGTACCGGGACATATGAACCTTGACAAGATTGCAGAAGCCGTGAAACTTGGTGTGGCAGAAGCAGGTGGAACACCTGTTATGTTCCCAGCTATAGCCGTCTGCGATGGTATTGCCATGGGTCATATAGGTATGAAGTATAGTCTGGTGACAAGAGACCTGATTGCTGATTCTACAGAAGCTATGGCAATCGCTCATCAGTTTGATGCTCTTGTAATGATCCCTAATTGTGATAAAAATGTACCTGGCCTTCTTATGGCTGCAGCAAGAGTAAATGTTCCTACTGTATTTGTATCAGGCGGACCTATGCTTGCTGGTCATATCCATGGAAGGAAGAGAAGTCTTTCATCCATGTTCGAGGCTGTAGGAGAGCGTACAGCAGGTAAGATTGATGATGCAGAAGTATTAGAGTTTGAGGAAAAGGTATGTCCTACATGTGGTTCATGTTCAGGTATGTACACAGCTAATTCCATGAACTGCCTTACAGAGGTTCTTGGTATGGGACTTCCTGGAAATGGAACAATCCCTGCAGTTTATTCAGAGAGACTTCGTCTTGCTAAGAAGGCTGGATATGCTGTTATGGATATGCTTGAGAAGAATATCCGCCCTAGAGATATCATCACAAAGGATGCAATCCTTAATGCGCTTACAGTAGATATGGCGCTGGGTTGTTCTACCAACTCCATGCTTCATCTGCCAGCAATCGCTCATGAGATCGGATTTGATTTTGATATATCATTTGCTAATCCAATCAGTGAGAAGACACCTAACCTGTGCCATCTGGCACCTGCAGGTCCTACATATATGGAAGACCTTAATGAGGCTGGTGGTGTTTATGCAGTAGTTAAGGAGCTGTGTGATATAGGACTTATAAATGAAGATTGTATGACTGTAACTGGTAAGACTATCGGAGAAGCAGTTAAGTCATCAGTTAATAGAAATCCTGAGGTTATCAGACCTACAGATAATCCATATTCAAAGACTGGTGGACTTGCAGTCCTTAAGGGAAATCTTGCACCAGATGGTTCTGTTGTTAAGAGATCCGCAGTCGTTCCTGAAATGCTTAAGCATGAAGGACCTGCAAGAGTCTTTGATTCAGAAGAGGAT
The DNA here is from genome assembly GCA_946183625.1 of uncultured Lachnospiraceae bacterium. Classification (GTDB taxonomy): domain Bacteria; phylum Bacillota; class Clostridia; order Lachnospirales; family Lachnospiraceae; genus Eubacterium_Q. The sequence goes on along the minus strand of CAMHCL010000053.1, from coordinate 8,078 downwards.
GCTATTGCAGCAATCCTTGGTGGAAAGATAGTAGATGGTGATGTAGTCGTCATCCGTTATGAAGGACCAAAGGGTGGACCTGGTATGAGAGAAATGCTTAATCCAACATCTGCAATTGCAGGTATGGGACTTGGAAGCACAGTTGCTCTTATAACAGATGGTAGATTTTCAGGCGCAAGCCGAGGAGCTTCTATCGGCCATGTATCTCCTGAAGCAGCAGTAGGCGGACCTATTGCACTTGTAGAAGAGGGAGACCTGATTGAAATAGATATCAACAATTATTCGATCACACTTAAGGTAAGTGACGAGGAACTTGCAAAGCGTAAGGAAGCATGGACACCACGTGAGCCAAAGGTTACAACAGGTTACCTGGCACGCTATGCATCTATGGTTACAAGCGGTAACCGTGGAGCAATCCTTGAGATACCTAAGAATAACTAAAAGGAGTGAAGTGAAATGCAATTAACAGGTTCACAGATCGTTATTGAATGTTTAAAAGAGCAGGGAGTTGATACAGTATTCGGTTATCCGGGTGGAACTATCCTGAACATATATGATGAATTATATAAGCATAGTGATGAAATACATCATGTACTTACATCCCATGAGCAGGGCGCAAGCCATGCTGCAGATGGATACGCAAGAGCAACTGGTAAGGTTGGTGTATGTCTTGCAACATCAGGCCCTGGAGCAACTAACCTTGTAACAGGTATCGCTACAGCATATATGGATTCTATTCCTTTGGTAGCTATCACAGCAAACGTTGGAATTGCTATGCTCGGAAAGGATAGCTTCCAGGAGGTTGATATAGCCGGAGTTGTTATGCCTGTAACAAAGCACAGCTTCATCGTAAAGAACATCCATGAGCTGGCTGATACTATCAGACGTGCATTTACTATTGCAAAGACAGGCCGTCCAGGTCCTGTGCTTGTAGATATCACTAAGGATGTTACAGCAAATAAAGCTGAATATACATATAAGAAGCCTGAACCTATCAAGCCTGTCACAGCGACCATCAAGGATTCTGATGTTGAGAGAGCAGCAGAGCTCATCAATAATTCAAAGCGTCCATATGTACTTGTAGGTGGTGGTGTAACTGCTTCAGGCGCATCAGCAGAGCTTGCTAAATTCGTTAAGAAGATTGACGCACCAGTTTGCGATACTCTTATGGGTAAGGGTGCATATGATGGTACCAAGAAGAATTACACTGGTATGATCGGTATGCATGGAACTAAGACATCCAACTTAGGCGTTAATAAGGCGGATCTTTTAATAGTTGTTGGTGCAAGATTCTCTGACAGAGTTATTGGTGACGCATCAACATTTGCGAAGAATGCGAAGATCCTTCATATAGATATTGATGCAGCAGAGATCAACAAGAATATCGATGTTGATGCTAAGATCATTGGTGATGCAAATGAGATTCTCAAGAGGTTAAATGTACTTCTTAAGGCTTCAAAGAAGACTGAGTGGAACAATGAGATCCAGGCTATGAAGGAAGCATATCCTCTCAGCTATGATATGGAACATTTGACAGGTCCTGCTATCATAACTAAGATCTACGAGCAGACCAAGGGTAATGCCATCATCACAACAGATGTAGGACAGCATCAGATGTGGGCTGCACAGTACTATAATTACAAGGCTCCTAGACAGTTCCTATCATCAGGTGGACTTGGAACCATGGGTTATGGTCTTGGTGCTGCAATCGGTGCTAAGTCAGGCTGTCCTGACAAGACTGTTATCAATATAGCAGGTGATGGATGTTTCCGTATGAACATGAATGAGATGGCAACAGCAGCAAGAGAAGATCTGCATGTTATAGAGGTTGTTATCAATAATCATGTGCTGGGTATGGTTCGTCAGTGGCAGACTCTGTTCTACGGAAAGAGATATTCAAACACAATTCTTAATGATAAAACTGATTTTGCAAAGGTTGCTGATGCAATGGGTGCAACAGGTATTACTGTTAAGACTGTAGAGGAATTTGATGCTGCACTTAAGAAAGCTATAAAGGGCAAGGGTGCATTCCTTATTGATTGATAAGGTATGGCCAATGGTTGCACCTGGAGCATCAATTGAGACATGTTTTGACACTGAAGAAGCGCTCAAATAACAATAAATGATAAATTACTGGCAAAAATATCATAATAAAGTACTAGAAAAATTTTAAAAATGTATTAATATGATATAAGTGTAAAATTGTTAACAAATTATTAATATATATACATGGAGGACATATAAAATGGCAAGAGTTTACAACTTTTCAGCAGGACCTTCTATTTTACCAGAGGTTGTACTGAAGCAGGCAGCAGAAGAAATGCTCGACTACAAGGGAAGCGGACAGTCTGTTATGGAGATGAGTCATCGTTCCAAGGTTTTTGATGATATCATCAAGGAAGCTGAAAAGGATTTAAGAGACCTGATGAAGATTCCTGATAACTACAAGGTACTGTTTCTTCAGGGAGGAGCATCACAGCAGTTTGCAGCTATTCCTATGAATCTTATGAAGAATGGTGTTGCAGACTTCATTGTCACAGGACAGTGGGCTAAGAAGGCATGGCAGGAAGCTCAGAAGTATGGTAAGGCAAATAAGATTGCATCTTCTGAGGATAAGACATTCTCATACATTCCTGATTGTTCAGACCTTCCTATTTCAGAAGATGCTGATTATGTATACATTTGTCATAACAATACTATATATGGAACAACATTTAAGGAGCTTCCAAACACAAAGGGTAAGCTTCTCGTAGCTGATATGTCATCTGACATTCTTTCACAGCCTGTAAATGTTGAGGATTACGGACTTATCTTCTTCGGAGTTCAGAAGAACGTAGGACCTGCAGGTGTTGTAGTTGTTATCGTTCGTGAAGACCTCATCAGAGATGATCTTCCAGAGTATGTTCCTACAATGCTTAAGTATAAGACTCAGGCTGATGCTGATTCACTTTACAATACACCTCCATGCTATGGTATCTATATCTGTGGACTTGTATTCAAGTGGGTTAAGGATATGGGCGGACTTTCAGCTATGAAGATTCACAATGAGAAGAAGGCTAAGATCCTTTATGATTATCTTGATCAGTCTAAGATGTTTGTTGGTACAGTAGTAGAGAAAGACAGATCTCTTATGAATGTTCCTTTCGTAACAAGAACTCATGATGCTGATCTTGAGGCTAAGTTCGTTAAGGAAGCTACAGAAGCTGGATTTGTTAACCTTAAGGGTCACAGATCTGTTGGTGGTATGCGTGCTTCTATCTACAATGCTATGCCAATCGAAGGTGTAGAGAAGCTTGTTGAGTTCATGAAGAAGTTTGAGGAGGAGAATGCATAATGTACAAGATCAATTGTCTTAATCCTATTGCTAAATGTGGTACAGATCTTTTTTCAGATCAGTATGAAATGACTGAAAACTTCGCTGAAGCAGATGCAGCACTTGTAAGAAGTGCTTCTATGCATGAGCTTGAAGTATCTGATAATCTTCTTGCAGTTGCTCGTGCAGGTGCAGGCGTAAATAACATCCCACTTGATGCATATGCAGAGAAGGGTATCGTAGTATTCAACACACCAGGTGCTAACGCTAATGGTGTTAAGGAGCTTGTTATCGCAGGACTTCTTCTTGGATCACGTGATATCGTTGCAGGTGCTAACTGGGTTGTTGAAGATAAAGATGATGATAATATTGCAAAGACAGCTGAGAAGCAGAAGAAGCTCTATGCAGGAAATGAGATCCAGGGCAAGAAGCTTGGTGTTATCGGACTTGGTGCTATCGGATGCAGAGTTGCTAACGCAGCAGTTCATCTTGGCATGGAAGTTTGGGGATATGATCCATATGTATCTGTAGATGCTGCTTGGAATCTGTCTAAGTCAGTAAAGCATATTAAGAACGTAAATGACATATATGCAAATTGTGATTACATCACAATTCACGTACCTCTTCTTGATGATACAAAGGGTATGATCAATGATGAAGCTATCGCTCTTATGAAGGACGGAGTAGTAGTCCTTAACTATGCAAGAGATATCCTTGTTGATGAGGAAGCTCTTATGAAGGCTATTGATGCTGGTAAGGTTCATCGTTATGTAACTGATTTCGCTAATCCTACAGTAGTAGGTCATGAGGGTGTTATCTGTACTCCTCATCTTGGAGCTTCAACAGCAGAGTCAGAAGACAATTGTGCTGTTATGGCTGTTAATGAGATCAAAGATTTCATTGAGAATGGTAATATCGTTAATTCAGTTAACTATCCAAAGGTTGATGCAGGTGTTCCTTCATCAGCTGGACGTATTACAGTTTGCCATAAGAATAAGCCAAAGATGCTCACACAGTTCACTGGAGTATTCTCAAATGCAGGAATAAATGTTCCTGACATGGTTAGCAAGTCTCGTGGAGATTATGCATACACAATTCTTGACGTAGAAGCAGCTAACGCAGCTGATTTGGCAAAAGAACTCGAAGCTATTGATGGGGTTATCAGAGTAAGAGTTGTACGATAAGCTAAGAGGATAAAAATATGGAAAAACTTAGAGTGGGCATCCTTGGTGCTACGGGTATGGTTGGTCAGAGATTTATAGCTCTACTTGAAAACCACCCATGGTATGAAGTTGTTGTAGTAGCAGCTTCTCCAAGAAGTGCCGGTAAAAAATATAGTGAAGCTGTAGAGGGTAGATGGAAGATGGAAAATCCTATCCCTGCAGGCGTGGCAGATCTTGTACTGAAGAATGTCAATGAGGTAGAGGAGATTGCTTCTGAAGTTATGTCTAAGGATGAGATAAAGGCAATCGAGGAGGCTTATGCCAAGACTGAGACTCCTGTTGTTTCTAACAACAGTGCTCACAGATGGACTCCAGATGTTCCTATGGTTGTTCCTGAACTCAATCCAGAACATTTTGAAGTAATAGAATATCAGAAGAAGAGACTTGGAACAAAGAGAGGCTTTGTTGCTGTAAAGCCTAATTGTTCTATACAGTCTTATGCTCCTGCGCTTTTTGCACTTAAGGAGTTTGAACCTAAAGAAGTTGTTGTTTCAACATATCAGGCTATTTCCGGTGCCGGAAAGAATTTTAAGGATTGGCCAGAAATGGTTGAAAACATTATTCCATATATCGGTGGTGAAGAAGAGAAGTCTGAGCAGGAACCTCTTAAGATATGGGGTAAGGTTGAGGATGGCGTCATCAAGAAGGCTGAAGACGGTCCTAAGATCACATCCCAGTGTATAAGAGTTCCAGTCCTTTACGGACATACAGCTACAGTATTTGTTAACTTCGGAAAGAAGCCAACTAAGGAACAGATACTTGAGAAGTGGGCTAACTTCAGTGGTGAGCCACAGGCTCTTGGTCTTCCATCTGCACCAAAGCAGTTTATAAGATATATGGAAGAAGATAATCGCCCTCAGGTTCAGGAAGATGTTAACTATGAAAATGGTATGGGCGTATCTATGGGTAGACTGAGAGAGGATAGTCTTTTTGACTATAAATTTGTCGGACTTTCTCACAATACTATCCGTGGAGCTGCCGGTGGAGCAGTACTTTGTGCAGAACTGCTTACAGCAAAAGGATATATTACTAAGAAGTAATAATTCGCATTTAGTTAGGAGGGTACTATGGCGAAGAAGAAGTTGGTTCTTGTTACATCTCCACCTGCCTGTGGAAAAACATTTATAACAAAGAATCTTGCAAGAGCATTAAATAATTGCGTTTATTTGGATAAGGATGATCTTATTGTACTTTCAAAGCAGATATATAAGGTTGCCGGAGAACCTTTTGACAGATCATCACAGTTTTTCCAGGAAAATATCAGAGATGCTGAGTATTATGCAATCCTTGAGATCGCATTTAACGCACTTAATTATAACGATACAGTTCTTATAAATGCTCCATTTAAGACAGAAATCAGAGATCATGAATGGCTGGATATGATGCGTAAGAAGCTTGCTGCAAAGAATGCTGAGCTTTGCATTATCTGGGTACATACTGATGTGGAAGTCGTTCATGCAAGAATGGTTGCCCGTAATTCAGAGAGAGATACCTGGAAGATAGAGCATTGGGATGAGTACGTAGCAACTCAGGATTATTCTACACCACAGGGTATTCCTGAAATGTTCATATTCAACAATTCCAGCGATGAAGAATATGATGAGTCTATAGGTAAGGCTGTGGACTTCATTCGGGCCTAGATTGGAGATATAAAATGTCAAAAGTATTACCATTTGCGGCGTATAGACCAGACGAAAAGGTAGTAGATGTAGTTGCTGCACTCCCATATGATGTATATAAGAGAGCAGAAGCAAAGGCTTTTGTGGATGAACATCCAAAGAGCTTCCTCAGAATAGACAGACCTGAGACACAGTTCCCTGATTCACAGGATATGTATGCTCAGGAAGTATATGATAAGGCTAAGGAGATGCTGGATGCAGATATGGCTGATGGAACATACATATCTGACGAGGCTCCTGTATACTACATTTATGAGCTTATAATGAATGGCCGTTCCCAGACGGGAATCGTTGCAGTCGTTTCTGTGGATGATTATATAGACGGAACTATCAAGAAGCATGAGAATACACTTGCTGCAAAAGAGCAGGATCGTATCAATCATATATATAATCTGAACGCTCAGACTGGTCCCATATTCCTGGCTTACAGAGACAGAAATGTAATAAATGAAGTCGTAAACCGTGTTAAGCAAGGTGAGAAGACTTATGGATTTACTGCTGATGATGGAGTTACACATAATGTATGGCTCATCAGTGATGCAGCAGATATTGAAGCTATTAAGAGTGAATTTGAGGCAGAGAACAGAATCTATATAGCTGACGGACATCATAGAGCTGCTTCAGCTGTAAAGGTTGGACTTAAGAAGAGAGAAGAGAATCCGGGATATACCGGAGATGAAGATTTCAATTTCTTCCTGTCAGTTCTTTTCCCTGAAAGTGAGCTTGAGATACTTCCATACAACAGAGTAGTTAAGGATCTTAATGGACTGTCCAAGGACGAGTTCCTTGCTAAGCTTGGTGAGGTATGTGATGTAGCAGAGGCTGCAGAAGCTTATCAGCCGGCTGTAAAGGGCGAGTTCGGTATGTTCCTTGATGATAAGTGGTATAAGCTTACTATTCATGATGATCTTAAATCAGATGATCCGGTAGAGGGACTTGATGTAAGTCTGCTTCAGAATTATGTACTGGAGCCTGTCTTGGGTATCGAGGATCCTAGAACTGATAAGAGAATCGATTTCGTAGGCGGTATCAGAGGATTGGGAGAACTGGAAAGAAGAGTAAATGTTGATATGACAGTTGCTTTCTCCATGTATCCTACATCAATAAATGAGCTTTTTGAGGTTGCGGATGCAGGTCTTCTTATGCCTCCAAAATCCACATGGTTTGAGCCAAAGCTCAGAAGCGGTATATTTATCCATAAGATTTAATAAAAAACGGCTAATAATAGTAATTTTAGAGCTAAAAAGACAATGGGTTAATTCCTATTGTCTTTTTCGATTTTTGCTTGCATGATAGGGGTCATTTCGGTATACTATACTTTAGGTTTTTATTGGATTTTAAAGGAACGAGGATGAATTAATGGCTGGAAGAAAAGCAGTATTTGCAATTAACTGGATGGAAGTTGAAGCGCTTACAGAGGCGAGACACGATAATCCTCACCATATACTTGGAATACATGAATGTATTGATGATGTATATGTAAATGTATATCTTCCAAATGCAAAGGTTGTTAAGATACTAGATATTACTGAAGGTAAGACATATTCTCTTGTATCTGAGAGATATGAAGGCTTCTATTCTATCAAGTTAAAAGATAAGAAACGTTTTGATTATAGAATCAAAGCGAAATTTTTAGATGGTCATGAGGAATCATTTATCGATCCTTATACATTTGAACCAGTTATCGATCCTGTAGATATAAGTCTTTTCAACGAAGGACTTCACTATGAGATATATGATAAGCTTGGTGCACATCCGATGACTATAGACGGTGTTTATGGTACGCTGTTCGCTGTATGGGCTCCTAATGCAGAGCGTGTTTCAGTTGTAGGTAACTTTAATAACTGGGATGGCCGTAGATAT
>CAMHCL010000052.1 GCA_946183625.1 uncultured Lachnospiraceae bacterium | reverse complement strand
GCTATCATTTTTTTTATATTATCAGGTATCAAATAAAGTGATTTTTCCAAAGTCTGCTCGTAGTTTGTGTCTATCAGATCAATCACCTCTCCCGCTGCTTTGAAGCCGTCCGCATAACTTTTATTCATTTCTTTTATCCAGTCTATAGTTAAATCCGAATCATCGAGTCTTTCCTCAATATCCGAAGCATGATTTCTTATCTCATCAAAATGTGCATCAATATATTTATCCGTCATTACCAGGCAGATAAATCTTATATTTTTCAGATACTCTTCGCTGAAATCCTTGCGCCATTCATATGGAATATAGCAGCCTTCAACTATTAAACTTTGCTTATTCTCTATGGCAGTCTTAATCATCTCCCTGACTATTGGCCAGATATATGTCGTCATCTCCTCATCATCGTTTGGCGTTAGCGATGTATTCCCGCTTCTGATCAGCCCCATCTTTAGATGATCTATTGAAATATATGGGATTTTATATTTTTCCATCATCCGCTGAGAAAGTAGTGTCTTTCCCGTATGGGATGCACCTGTAAGAATTATTATCATAATACCTCCGTCTGATGATGAACAGCGATAAAGTGTTGCAAAATCTCATCTATAAACTATATCATAAATAACTAACACTTAATAGAAAAAAAGGCGCCACAAATATCTACTTGTAACGCCCTACCACTGTATTTATATCAGGTTATATTTAATAATCTTCCTTTTGCTTATTGCTTTTATCTTCACTATCTTTTTTGTTTTTCTTAGAGTTCATTGTTACGAACATTCCCATCGGACATAAGAAGCAGCATATTACTAAAACTATTATTGTACTTGTTGTCATTTCCTTTAACCTCCACATCTGTGTTTCATTTGATGATTGGATATTACAACAAACATTAATCCTATATCGAAAATCTGTTGCGAATGGTACTAAAGCTGCTGCGAATGGAAAAACCGCCATGAACTAATTCTCATAGCGGTCGTAAAAAATCATTTATTATTTATTAGCTTTGGTAAGGTTTCTTCCGGTATAATGCTCATCCCAACAAACCTGAATTTGTACGATTTATTCTTTCAAATAATTGTTCAGCCTTATTTCAAGTATTTCCCTAAACTCTGTATTATTGCATTTTGATATAAGTTCACGATATCGCTCGATATCGTTATAATCAGGTATTTTCCCGAGTGTCACTAATCTAACAACATTTTCTTTCATTTTCATCTCACCTCAAATCCCGATTTGCCTATTTCATTATCCTGGAAAACAACTTCCGATTTAAACGTCCACGTCACCTTGCAAAAGTTGAATTGCCTGTTCAACGGTTATAATCTTTGCATAGCGCCTTCCCCACATAAATTCATTATAATACTTATAAGCAGTTTCCTTATCAAAGTATGGATTGTCATATGTTGAGTTTGTGTAGGACGGAACAAGCATATTGAATCCCTTCTCAAATCCGCTTTTGATTGTTGCATCCATACAATAATCTGTTGATACACCTATCGTTATAATATCCTTTTCACCCTTGGACTTAAGGTATTCCGTTAATCCGGTCATGGGATGAAACGCACTGTTTACATTCTTTTCAAAACGTTTTTCTCCATCTCTTGGAGCAAATTCCTCATATATTTCATAATTATCCGTAGATTTATCCAGATCAGTCCCCGGACCATCATCATGCTGGACATATGCAACTTCAACATCATTCTCTCGTGCTATGGCAATTAACTTCTTTATATTTTCTTTTACCCTTTCAAACAAATATAGTTCTTCGTTAAAACAACCCTTTTGTGTATCTACAACCAGTAGTATCATACAATTCTCCTCTTGTAACATATATTCCAAAATAATAGTCAACTAAGCAGCTGAAAGCCCCGGCGGAGTGGATGCTCCGCTGGGGCTTTTCTTTTTATTTATGATCCGTGGACATTCCAAGGAATCTCTCGTATCTCTCTTTTGCTCTATCTGTACTCTTTTCGAAAAGTTCTTTTGCATTCTCTGGGAATGTTCTTTTAAGAACATTGTAACGAACTTCACCGTCAAGGAATTCCTCAAGCGGTGTATCCGGTTCCTTAGAATCAAGATGCATTTCGCCTGTTTCCGGATCGTATCTCCAAAGCAGCCAGTAGCCTGCCTGAACCGCTCTCTTCATCTCCTGCTGAGCTCCGCCCATACCACACTTCATTCCATGTGCAGTACATGGTGTGTAGGCAACGATTACAGATGGTCCCTTGTGAGCCATTGCCTCTTTAAATGCCTTAAGGAGCTGCTCCGGACTTGCACCCATAGCAACCTGTGCTACATATACATTTCCGTAGGTCATAAGCATCGATCCAAGATCCTTCTTTGGCGATTTCTTACCGCTGGATGCAAACTTTGCAACTGCGCCAAGAGGTGTAGCCTTACTGGACTGTCCTCCGGTATTGGAATAAACTTCCGTATCAATAACGAATACATTTATATCCTCACCCGATGCTATTACATGGTCAAGACCTCCGAAACCGATATCATATGCCCATCCGTCTCCACCATACATCCAGAAGGTTTTCTTGGTAAGCTGATCCTTTGCCTTAAGAATCTCATTAATAATATCTGATTCTTCTTTAGAGCATCCCTGCTTAAGAGAATCTTCCAAAGCAGCCAGATAGTCATTGCTTGCCTTTACGGAAGCATCAAAATCATCATAGAGACTGATCCAGTTATTAGCAGCTTCTTTAAGTGCCTCATTTTCTGTTACTTCAAGAAGTTTTTCAGTACGAAGCTTCTCTGTTTCTCTTTGCTGCTTTATAGCAAGATACATACCAAGACTATACTCGGCATTATTCTCAAACAAGCTGTTACCCCATGCAACGCCATGGCCTTTTTTATTAACTGTATAAGGAATTCCCGGCATTGGTGCTCCCCATGCCTGTGAACATCCGGTTCCGTTTGCCCAGTAACAACGATCTCCGAAAAGCTGTGTCATGAGTTTTGCATATACTGTCTCACCACATCCTGCACATGCAGCCGAGAACTCTAATAACGGACGCCTGAACTGGCTTCCCTTAACCGAATACGGATCAAAGAAGTCCGGCTTATCATCAAGACCAAGACAGTAATTCCATGATGTAAGGTCAACCTCAGGAACAGGCTGCATAGTAAGTGCACCAGTAGGACAGTTGTTTACACAGCTCTGGCAACCGGTACAGTCTGCGGTACTGCACTGAAGTGTATATTTCATATCTTCAACGCCCTTACCTTTTGCATCGACCATAACAACCTCTTCAGGAGCAGCCTTGGCTTCCTCCTCATTTAAAAGGTACGGTCTTAAAACTGCATGTGAGCATACCATTGAACATCTGTTACACTGTACACATTTAGTTGCATCCCACAGAGGAACCTGAACAGCAATATTTCTTTTCTCATATGCTGTAAGTCCCATTTCAATGGCACCATTCTGTCTGTCGATAAATGCGGATACCGGAAGTTCATCACCCTTTTGCTTATTAAGCGGCTCCAGAATGTTTTTAACAACATCCGGACGGTCATCAACTGTATCAGTCTCCTCATCTGCTGCATTTTTCCAGTCTGCAGGAATTTCCACCTTGGTGAATCCGCTAAGTCCTTTTTCAATAGCAGCAATATTTCTTCCTACTATTGTTTCACCCTTTTTGAAATATGTTTTCTTAACGGCATCCTTCATATACTCAGCAGCTTCCTGAGTCGGTATTATATCGGCTATAGCAAAGAATGCTGCCTGAAGTATAACATTTGTATGCTGGCCCAGCTCCAGCTCAAAAGCTATAGCTGTAGCATCTATCGTATAAAAGTTTATATTCTTTTCAGCAAGAATACGACGAACCTTAGCAGGAAGCATCACATTCAGCTCTTCAGGAGTCCATCCTGTATTAAGAAGGAAGCTTCCGCCCTCCTTGATATCATCCACTATGTCATAATCAAGTATGAACTGCTGATTTGAGCAGGCAACGAAATCTGCTGAGTGAACAAGATAGCTTCCCTTAATAGGCTTATCCGAAAACTTAAGATGCGACTTTGTAACACCGAAAGATTTCTTGGCATCATATTCAAAATATGCCTGAGCATATTTATTTGTTGCCGAATTAATGATGTCAACCGAGTTTTTGTTGGCACCTACTGTTCCGTCACTTCCGAGTCCCCAGAATTTACATGCTGTTATATGCTTTGGTCTCTTTACAGCGCCCTTCACGATAGGAAGGCTGAGATGAGTTACGTCATCCTCAATACCGATTGTAAATGAATTCTTTGGCTCATCCTGATTGAGATTTGTATATACAGCAGCTATTTGGTCAGGTCTTGTATCCTTGGATGAAAGACCATATCTACCACCTACAATTACAACATCAGACTCTTTATTTGTATAAGCTGTGCAGACATCCTGGTAAAGAGGCTCTCCTGCACTTCCCATTTCCTTACAACGATCAAGTACTGCAATCTTCTTAACAGTCTTCGGCATTGCATTAAGAAAATGCTCTATTGAGAACGGACGATACAGATGTACATTTACGAAACCTAATTTCTCTCCTGCCGCATTAAGGGCATCGATAGTCTCGCATATTGCGCCTGCAACTGAGCCCATAGCTACTATAACTCTGTCTGCGTCAGGTGCTCCGTAATAATTAAATGTGTGATACTCTCTTCCTGTTATCTTTGAGATACCTTCAAGATAAGATTCAACAACATCCGGAAGATTTGCATAATCCGTATTATTTGCTTCTCTTGTCTGGAAATATACATCTCCGTTCTGTACTGTATTTCTAAGCATAGGATGCTCCGGATTAAGAGCATTCTCTCTGAAACGTCTTACAGCATCCTCATCAACCAGGCTGTCAAGTTTCTCATAATCTATAACTTCAACCTTTGCCAGCTCATGACTGGTACGGAATCCATCAAAGAAGTGCATAAACGGTATGCTGGACTTCACTGCAGCAAGATGTGCAACAGCTGCTATGTCCATAACCTCCTGAACAGAAGATGAACAGAGCTGCGCAAATCCGGTCTGACGACAGTTCATTACATCAGAATGATCTCCGAATATACTCATTCCGTGAGTTCCTACTGTTCTGGCAGCAACATGAAGTACTGCAGGTAGTCTCTCTCCTGAAATTCTATGAAGCACAGGTATCATAAGCATAAGACCCTGTGAACTTGTAAAGCTTGTAGCAAATGCGCCTGATGTTACTGCTCCGTGAACAGCACCGATGGCACCTGCTTCAGACTGCATTTCAACAAGACTTACAGTCTGTCCGTAACGGTTCAGTTTTCCTTTAGCGGACCATTCATCTGTATATTCTGCCATAGGGCTCGACGGAGTTATCGGATATATTGCTGCTATCTCTGAGAAATGATATGCAACAAAAGCTGCTGCCTCATTTCCATCCATAGTAACCATCTCACCTGGTTTAAATTCATTAAAAGACATTTATCTTACCTTCTTTCTATTCCGAACACTTTACATCAAAGGCCTAAGCGCTTTGCTGCATCTTCTCTCATTTTATATTTTAGAATCTTTCCTGCTGCATTCATTGGGAATTCATCCATGAACTCAATATATCTTGGAACCTTGTGACGAGCAATAGAGGCTGTTATGAATTCCTTCATTTCCTCAACGGTAACTGTCGCATCCTCTTTTAAGATTATGCAGGCCAATATCTCTTCACCCATTCTCTTGTCCGGAACTCCGATAACCTGTACATCCTTTACATCCGGATGAGTATAAATGAATTCTTCTATTTCCTTAGGATAGATATTTTCACCGCCTCGGATTATCATATCCTTAAGACGTCCTGTGATATAGTAATTTCCGTTCTCGTCCATCTTTGCAAGATCTCCGGTATGAAGCCATCCGTCCTTATCAATGGTTTCTGCCGTTGCTTTTGGCATCTTATAATATCCCTTCATGATATTATAACCTCTTGCAACGAATTCTCCGTCAACACCTACAGGACAATCCTTTCCTGTTTCAGGATCTACGATCTTGCATTCCACATTTGCAAATGCGGAACCTACCGTATCAGTACGAACATCAATCGGATCATAGTAGCTGCTCATGGTATCTCCCGGACTTGACTCGGTCTGACCGTAAACACTTACTATTTCCTTCATATTCATTATCTCGGAGACCTTCTTCATAAGTTCTGCAGGGCAGTTGGATCCTGCCATGATACCGGTTCTGACAGATGAAAAATCAGTCTTTTCAAAATCAGGATGCTGGTTCATTGCTATAAACATGGTCGGAACACCGTTAAAGGTCGTAATTCTCTCCTTATGAACACATTCAAGTGCAGGCTTTGGTGAAAAATACGGAAGCGGATATATAGTTGTTCCATGGGTCATGCCCGCTGTCATTGAAAGAACCATTCCGAAGCAATGGAACATAGGAACCTGTATCATCATACGGTCAGCAGTAGACAGATCCATATGATCTCCGATATATTTACCGTTATTTACTACATTATAATGGGTAAGCATTACACCCTTTGGGAATCCGGTGGTGCCGCTGGTGTACTGCATATTGCAGACATCATTTTTATCAACGGCTGATGCATACCTTTGAAGTTCCTCATTTGGAACACTTTCTGCTCTAAGCAGAGACTCCTCCCAGGTCAGACATCCCGGAAGTCTGCAGTCTACCGTAATGATATTACGAAGGAAAGGCAGTCTCTTGGAATGAAGCTGTTCACCCGGTTTAAGATCATTCATCTCAGGGCAAAGCTCCTTCATGGTAGCAAGGTAGTCTGAATCTCTCCAACCGTCTATCATTACCAGTGTATGAGTATCACTCTGCTTTAACAGATATTCTATCTCATGTATCTTATAAGCAGTATTTACAGAAACAAGTACGGCACCTATCTTGGTTACTGCCCAGAAGGTAATAAACCACTGAGGCACATTAGTTGCCCATATGGCAACCTGCTTTCCCGGTCTTACTCCAAGTGATAAGAGGGTCTTAGCAAATTCATCAACATCATCCCTGAACTGCTTATAGGTCTTGGTATAATCCAGTGTTGTATACTTAAATGCCAACTGATCCGGAAACTCCTCAACTACCTTATCAAGCAGCTGGCCGAAGGTCAGGTCTATAAGATCATCGTGCTTCCATATATAATTTCCTGTATGGCTTCTGTTGTCATAAAGATGTGATTTTTTTCTGGCAGTATTTCCGTATCTGCTCATTGTTGCAGCATAATGTGTCAGAATAACATCAAGATCATCAAGTCCCGGAATCCATAAAGGATCCCATCTGAGTGACATGAAACCATCATAATTTATTGAAGCAAGAGCTGTCATCATCTCAGGTATAGGCAAATCTCCCTCACCTACAAGTGCATGCTTTAAGTCACCATGAGATTCCTTGGAATCACATACATGTACATGTCTTACATATGCACCTAGATTCTGGATAGTTGTCTGCGGATCTTCATTATACTCACGATACGGAGCATATATATTCCAGCTTGCCCCAAGATCATCACATGCAAATCCATCAAGCAGTTCCTTCAGAAGTGCTGTATTTGAATACATTCCGCTGGTTTTTACCAGAAGGGTTATACCTCTTTTTCTTGCTTCAGGAAGGACCTTACTTATCACGCTTCTGGAAATATCAACGCTTCCACCCTTAGCACCGAATAAAATAACATACTTTACCGAAAGGGACTGTGCAAGCTTTATCCTGGAAATGATTTCCTCCTCTGCCTTTACGGAAAGGGCAGAAGACGCCATATCGCATCCCGAGTTAAGCGCTGCCACAGCAATACCCTTATCTCTTAATTCTCTGATAGTTGCCGTAATATTATATTTATGGAATGGACCTCCGTCTTGTGAATATACGTCACATTGGTCACTTGCTATTTCAATACCTGAAATACCGTTGATTGCAGCTGACTCAACCAGAAAATCCCACTCTTTATCGCACCAACCGTGCGTAGAAAATGAAAGTCTCATATATTACCTCCGAATCTTATTACTGTTCATATACGATCTTGTTGAGCGCATTGATATAACCTCTGATACTTGCTCCGATTATATCCGTTGATATTCCTCTTCCCGAATATAATCTTCCGTTATCGGCGCGAAGACGTATCAGCGCTTCACCTAATGCTTCTCTGCCTTCAGTTACAGCATCTATCTGAAAATCATCCAGTTCATAATGATGTCCGATGATTCCTTCCATTGCAAGAAATGCAGCATCTATCGGTCCGTCTCCTATGCTCACTCCCGATAAAACTTCACCATTATACTTCAGTGAAATATTGGCTGTTGCAGATATTATATTTCCCGAATTAATTACATAGCTTACAAGTTCATATGTAGGCGGTACCTGAAGTGCTGTACTGGCAACTATAGCATCCAGGTCTCTTGCTGTTATATTCTTCTTTGCAGCTTCTCTGTTTACCTTCTCGTAAACATTTTTCATATCTTCCTCGGACAGGTCATAACCAAGCTTATTCACAGCTTCAGCCACAACGCTGATGTCATCACCTACTCCAAGCTCTCCGATATTAAACTCATCCTTAGCTCTTACTCCTGCATCAAACGGAGTTCTTTTATCATAATCAGAATCATTCATGCGGCAGATAAAATCACAATTACGCTGCAGTTCCGTATTCTTTACATTTGGTTCTGCTCCGCATTTTTCAGAACATCCAAGAAGTATCCTTGTAACTCCCTGAATATCTGCCGAATCTCCATAAACCGCAACACTAAGTCTGTCAGCTCCTGCAATTACAGATTCAACAGCGCATATATCAGCCATACCAAGTGAATTGGATGTTCCCGCACCTAGAGCAGCTCTTCCGTTTACGATTTCCTTAACATATCCGATAAATTCAGCAGATTCAGGAGGCATCATAGTTCCCGCATCATCATTTACCGTAATCTTGCTTGCTCCGGCATTGATTGCTGTCTCTATTGCTTCCTTAAGATATTCTCTTTCGGCTCTTGTAGCATCTTCTGCCACAAATTCCACATCATCACACAGAGTCTTACATTTCTTTACAAGAGTATCTATTAATGTAAGAACTACAGGCGGCTTCTTATGAACCTTATATTCCATCTGTACTGTACTTACGGGAATAACTACCTGCAGGCGCTTCTTCAGCGCATTCTCTATTGCAGCCCACGCAATATCTATTCCTTCTTCTGTCCAACCAACATCTATGGTAAGTACAGCATTAGAGAGAGCTGCCGCAATGGACTTAACCAACAGACTGTCAACCTGTAGATTCTCTATTACCGGTAACTCAATAGCTTCAATTTCTAGACGATCAAGATACCTTGCAGTCTCAACTTTCTCACGAAAGCTAAGCCCGATACGTGAATTCTTCAACGTCTTGTCTGAATAATCAATTTTTCTCATTTGGCTTCTCCTCTAAAAATATTATAATACAATAGGAAAAAATAAAACGTCTCCACAAACCAACGGTCTGTAGAGACGTGAATCACGCGGTACCACTCTACTTCGTGTGAATTATCATCACACGCACTCATCGACACGGAACTGATTATACAGTACTCATATCTTCCCTCTGTAACGGTAGGGCTCCGAATCGGACTACTGTTATTTCACCCGATCTGCTCAAGGGCGAGTTCGGTGTGACTATCCTCTGTCTTGCACCACCCGACAGTTCTCTTCGCTGCATCACCACGTTTGCAGCAGGCATCCTCTACACTTACTATTCCCCATCAACGCATTTGATGTTTATAAAATTAATCGTAAAACTAGGTTACCACAATCCAATATCGACTGTCAAGCACTTTATTTTCCCGTAAGATGGCAGATTTGTCAAACTGAATTTGTAAACTTAATATTTTTGATTGTTCTTATAAGTTCATATTGATATGTCTTAAAAT
>CAMHCL010000051.1 GCA_946183625.1 uncultured Lachnospiraceae bacterium | reverse complement strand
ATCCATATAAAAACCTCCTATTCCGAATGAGCAGCCAAACTAATGGCAAATACTTAACAATAAAACAGATTTATAATACATATATTTACCTACTATGTCAATAGGTAATAAGTTGAATAAAAAACAACTATATACTACAGATATCCATAATAGGTTTTCTGAACCACCGAATGATATACCAGATCTATCAAAGTATTGAAATCATATACCGGAAGTCCTGTAACAGACTGGATTACTTTCGCATATGGCGGCAGGTCACTGCATTCCAGAAGGATCGCACCTATGTCAGGATTTGTTTCTACCAGCCTTTTGGCTATCTCAGCCAGGTCGCTGGCAAGCCTTGCATTGTCAAATCCCATATTTCCATATCTGATGCCTGCAAAGCTGTCCAGATGCCCCACATCCTGAACGATGAGTCTCTCGCTGTCAGTACCAACCTTCCTCAATAATTCCTCATCTAAATCGTCTCCACTTGCAGCGAAGACTGCTATCTTCTTAGATGATGCAATCCCCAGCTTTATCAGCGGAAGCTGGCACAGGCTTGACAGGAAAACCGGCACATCCACAGCCTCTCTTACATCCTCCTGAAAATGTGCAAAATATCCGCAGGCTCCGATAATAGCCCTGACTCCCTGTTTCTCCAGATATTTTGCAGCTTCAATCACCTGCTTCTTTATACCTTCACTGCCCTCAAACAGTTCCTCGATTTCAAAGAACACTTCCTTATAAAGCACCGGAAAAGGATAAGTGGTTGCATTAGCCACATTTCCCGGAAGCTTGGGATATATCAGATGAACTGCGATTATTCCTATGGCAAAACCAGCGGTAAAATGTGGCGTTACCGTATGTACATCATAAAGTTCTTCATTTGTTTCAATTATACTCTTCCAGTTCATTTGATACGTCACCTCAATAGTTTTATCAATCAGTTGATACGCTTATCAAGCTTATTCACGATAAGTATTCCAACCTCCTGGAATACTTGAACAATTACTACAAGTATAGCTACAGTTATAAGCATTACATCTGTCTTATAACGATAATATCCATAATTAACAGCAATAGCACCGAGTCCGCCTCCACCTACAAAGCCGGCCATTGCTGAATAACCAAGTATAGTGGCAAATGCAATCACACCACCCACCAGAAGTGATGGTTTAGCTTCTGTCAGAAGAACCTTCCATATGATCTGCCATGTAGATGAACCCATGGCCTTAGCGGCCTCGATAACTCCTGAGTCCACTTCCTTCAGTGATGACTCGACAAGTCTTGCAACGAATGGAGCTGCTGCGACTACAAGAGGAACTACTGTCGCAGTTGAACCAATAGTCGTTCCAACAATAAGTCTTGTAAAAGGAAGGATTGCTACAAGCAGTATCAGGAAAGGAACCGAACGGATCACATTTGTTATAAATCCTACTATCAGGTTGATAGGCTTGTTAGGCTTGATTCCTGTAGGACTTGTTACATTTAATATAACTCCGATAGGAACTCCTATCAGATATGAAAAAGCAGTAGAAAGCAGAACCATGTAGAAGGTCTCGCCTACTCCGGTTTTTATCAGTTGTAACAGCTGAGCATTCATTTTACGCTACCTCCTCCTCATATTTGATATTATTCTCATCAAGATAATTCTTTATGGTCTTAACACTTTCTTCGTCCGGTCTTTCGATCAGAAGCTGTCCATATGCAACTCCGCCTATATCCTCTGTATTTGCGCCAAGTATATTAAGCTTCACCTGTGTCTTAAGAATAAGATTAGCAAGTACCGGTTCATATGAAGAAAGTCCGTCGAATACAATACGGATGCTTCTCTTATCACTGCTGATATCATTCTTATCTCCTCCGGACAGCACCAGCTTCCTGCTGGTCTCAGACCTTGGATTAAGGAATATATCCCTTACAGCTCCGACTTCTTCTACCACACCCTTGTTCATGATGGCTACTCGGTCGCAGATCTGCTCAACAACCTTCATCTCATGGGTAATAACAACTATGGTAACCCCAAGTTCTTTATTTATCTTCTTGATCAGCTTCAGAACTTCGCTGGTTGTAATAGGATCCAGCGCACTGGTAGCCTCATCGCATAGCAGGACTTCAGGGTTGGTTGCAAGAGCTCTTGCAATGGCAACTCGCTGCTTCTGTCCGCCTGAAAGCTGTGATGGGTAAGCATTTTCCTTCTCGCTCAGGTCGACTATTTTCAGAAGCTCACGAGCCTTTGCCTTTGCTTCTTTTCTCTTAACTCCCTCAAGTTCAAGAGGGTAACATACATTTGCCAGTACAGATCTCTGCTCAAGCAGGTTGAACTGCTGGAAGATCATTCCTATCTTCCTTCTATAATTTCTAAGTTCTCTGCTTCCGGCCTTCACCAGATCATTTCCATCAAAATAAACAGAACCCGAAGTTGGCACCTCAAGCAGATTCATACATCTAACGAGAGTAGACTTTCCGGCTCCCGAAAATCCAATAATTCCGAATATCTCTCCCTTTTCAATATCCAGGCTGACATTATCAACAGCCGTAACTGTTTTACCTTTAACCGTGAAGGTCTTCGTTACATTTTCAAGCTTAATCATTTTAATCACTTCCTCATCCTTTTTACGTTAAGAATGGTATCATGAATAAATTGTACTGTATAATTCTTATATTTTATCGTCCGTTATAGGTTGAACCTATAACAGGCAGGACTGACAATCTCTCAAGCGCCTCCTTTAATGTGTCATCATTTTTAGCAAAATGAAATCTTACATAATTCTGTATATCTTCCTTGAAGAAACTGGATCCTGGGACTGGTGCTACTCCGATGTGTTCAGCCATCCATTCTGAAAATCTCGTATCATCATCCACACCAAACTCCCTTACATCAACCATCACATAATATGCACCCTGAGGTTCAGTGAACTTAAGCCCTATATCCCGAAGTCCACCAAGGAACAGATCCTTCATATGAGTGTAATGTGCTCTCAGCTCCTCATAATATTCATCCCCAAACTCGAGTCCCACAACAGCTGCTTCCATAAGAGGTGCAGCTGCACCTACTGTCAGGAAATCATGAACCTTCTTGACCCGCTCTATCACATCTTCATTTGCAATAACATATCCCAGTCGCCAGCCTGTAATTGAATAAGTCTTCGAAAGTGAATTACAGATAATAGTTCTCTCCTTCATCCCGGGAAGTGTCGACATATAGGTATGCTTATATGGTTCATATATGATGTGCTCGTACACCTCATCTGTTATTACAAATGTATCGTATTTTTTTGCCAGGTCTGCGATCTGTGACAACTCTTCATATGTGAAAACCTTTCCTGAAGGGTTCGATGGATTACATACTATGATTGCTTTTACCCCCTGTTTAAAAGCATTCTCAAGCACATCTACATCGAACCCGAATTCAGGCGGAGTCAGGGGAACATATATAGGTTCTGCCCCAGACAGAATTGCATCTGCTCCGTAGTTTTCATAGAAGGGTGAAAAAACTATAACCTTATCTCCAGGATTTGTTACCGACATCATAGCTGCCATCATGGCTTCTGTACTTCCACAGGTTACGACAATTTCCTTATCCGGATCAATACTCTGTCTGGAAAATCTCTCATGCTTTCTGGCTAAAGCCTCCCTGAAATTCTGTGCACCCCAGGTAAGTGCGTATTGATGTGGTCCTTCTGCTGCAACCTCTGCAAGTCTTGCAGTTATCTCCTGTGGCGGATCAAAATCCGGGAATCCCTGAGACAGATTGATGGCATTATATCTATTTGCGACTCGAGTCATTCTTCTTATTACGGAATCTGTAAATGTAGATGTCCTTGTACTTAGTTCAGCCATAGTTTCTCCTCTTTAGTAAAATTCGAGCGAAGCAAAGTATCAAATGTAAGGAGTGATTCTTTGCTCCGCCCAAAATGGCATACGACTATTCTTTATAGTTACCGTTATTTAAATAATCCAGAAGGGCTTCTTTATCAAGATGTCCTATTCCCAGATCTTCCAGAGTGATTCCTGTCTTATAGAAATCCTTTCCGGTCATTACTGATCCAAGGGTTATCATTGAATCGATAACCGGAGTCTCAACTCCGAATTTCTTACCCAGCTCGTGATATAAGTGACATCCTACCGGTACATCCTCTGTCACGTAGCGGTCCTGAATTGAGAATGGGCCCGTTCTGTAACCTGTCTCCCACTGCTCATCAAATGGTACGATACAATCATCTCCCATGTATTCAGGTCCAAGAATACTGGTTCTTGATAAAAAGTTTTTCTTAGGGTATTTAGCGATACCCACTCCGATAGCATCTGCAAGCGCAACCTCTTCAAGGAAGAAAGCATACTGTACTTCTGCTATTGATTCGCAATAAGCATGACTGTAAATGGAGTATGTATACTTATCATTTCCGCCATATATTCTTCCCCAGTTCTCCATTACACCGACACCGAGTATTGTTCCCGGACAGTGAAGTACCGGATTTACATTACTGAAACCGATATCGAGAACTGTATTTCCTCCTACCGGGCCATCGCCCTCGGTAATAGAATCGAAACATCCAAGATATTTTGTACTGTTCAGAAAGACTTCCTGATCTGTACTTGGAAGAGCTGCGCCTCTAAGTGTCTTTGCTCTATAGACAAGCCACATGTCAGAGGTCTGAACACCACCTTCCTTCTCTACTCTTGTACCATATGGTGCACTTGACCATCCACCGATTATTACCTTCTTAGTACTTCCGGCTTCACGAAGCTTCTTTCTAAGCTTTAATGAGCCATAATTATCAGGTATGATATGAATGATCTGGCCATCCTCAAGAACCGGGACAAGCTTTTCGAAAAACACATCATGTGCCACTGATGGAATGGCTACAATTATGAGCTTAGCGCCTTTGACAGCCTCAGAAATGTCTGAGGTGAGTAGGTTAATAAAAGCTTTTCCAGTCCTCTTGAATCCATATTGATTCTTCTGTATTCCACCGAGAGTAATTCCGGTTTTAGCAACATTTTTAAGATTTTGATCAAAATACTCAGGAAGTTCAAATAGCCTTACTTCTTTATTTCCACCAAGCACACAGTCCGCTGCACAGGTTTTTCCAACCGCTCCAGCTCCAAGAACTGCAATTGGTGAATTCTTTAATTCCTCATCCTCAAACATTTAAGTAAGCCTCCTGAACTAGAATACTGGTACTACTGCACCTGAATAATTATCATTGATAAACTTCTTAACTTCTTCTGTAAGTATAGCTGCCTTAAGAGCCTGTGACTTTGCTGTATCCTCTTCACCTTCTCTTACGCATACATAGTTTGTATATGTTTCAGCTGCAAGTGAATCAGCTGCCTCAACTGCTACTGCATCACCAAGACCAGCTTCGATTGCATAGTTACCATTTACTACTGCGAAGTCAACATCCTGTATTGACTTTGGAACCTGCGCTGCCTCGAGCTCCTGAATCTCTACGTTATGCTCATTCTCTTCGATATCAAGTACTGTTGCCTGGATACCAACGCCTTCCTTAAGCTTGATAATACCCTGTGCTTCAAGAAGAAGAAGTGCTCTAGCTTCGTTTGTTGAATCATTTGGAACTGCTATCTTAGCACCATCAGGAATTGCATTTAAGTCTGAAGACTTACCAGCGTAAATACCCATTGGCTCAAAATGTACTCCTGCGAGTGTTACGATGTGTGTACCGTTTTCCTTATTGAAATCATCAAGA
The DNA here is from genome assembly GCA_946183625.1 of uncultured Lachnospiraceae bacterium. Taxonomy (GTDB): domain Bacteria; phylum Bacillota; class Clostridia; order Lachnospirales; family Lachnospiraceae; genus Eubacterium_Q. The sequence goes on along the minus strand of CAMHCL010000051.1, from coordinate 4,351 downwards.
TATGGCTTATGCTGGAAGTAGTTTGCATCCAGATCACCATCTTCAAGTGCTGTATTTGGAAGTACATAATCGTTATACTCTACAACTTCAAGTGTCCAGCCCTCTGCTGCAAGATCATCCTTGATCTCTGCAAGGATCTCAGCATGAGGTGTTACACATGCACCAACTTTGATTACCTTATCTCCATCATCTGTTTTTGAATCAGATTCTGATGCATCTTCCTTTGTATCTGTATCTTCCTGTGTGTCAGCTTCTGTCTGTGCAGCCTGTGTTTCCTGTACGTTACCGGAATTAGCTTCCTCTGAGCTTCCGCATCCTGCAAGCAGTGCTGCTGTAAATGATAGTGTAAGTGCTAAACCTATAAATTTCTTTTTCATGATTTTTATCCTCCTATGTAAAACCATTTATTTGCCTGATTTATTCGGCTGTGTTTTTTTGTATGCACGTATACTATCATTCATTTCAGTTCTTGTATAATTCTTAAAAATTATTGTTTGCTATAGGTTAAACCTATAGCTCTAAACAAATAAAAGATGCACCATATCAATTGATGCATCTTATAAATTAATCAAGTACTTTATCCTTATATTTACTTAGTTCTTCTATGTATTTCTGCCCCATCTCACTGATCTTGGAATGCTTACGGGCTATGTATCCTATGGTCATCTTCTCCTTCGTCTTAAGCTTTACCGCACAGTAATCAGTTCCGTTCAGATCCTCGCAGATTATACCTGAACATAGAGTATAACCATTAAGACCTACCATCATATTCAGTATTGTAGCTCTGTCACTGACTCTGATAAGTCTCTTATATTCATACGTACTAAGTACTTCTTCTGCAAAGTAGAAGGAATTATGATCCCCCTGTGAAAATGCGAGGCAAGGATAATCATCCAGATCCATCATAGTCACCTGTTTCTTACTAGCAAGCGGATTCTTCTTGCTCATATAAGCATATATACTGCAATCAAAAAGAGGTATGAATTTAAGGCCTGCATCACGCAGTATTTTCTGCAATACAGCGCTGTTATAGTCATTCATATAAAGCACACCTATCTCACTCTTCTGATTCTTTACATTTTCTATCACATCATAGGTTCTGGTTTCATGCACTTCAAACTCATATTCATCCATACCATACTGATCAATAACAGACATAAAAGCATTTACAGCAAAGGTATAATGCTGCATTGAAACCTGGAAAGTCCTCTTGATATTACTCTTTGAGATATATTTTGCGTCCAGGATATCATACTGTTCCACCACGGATTTAGCATACCCCAGAAACTCTTCTCCCTTTACAGTAAGAGTAATTCCGCTGTTTGTCCTTGTAAATATCTCAAAGCCGATCTCCTGTTCCAGTGATTTGAGAGCTGCAGTAAGGCTCGGCTGAGATATAAATAGGCTTTTAGCTGCATCATTTATAGAATTCTGTTTTGAAATCTCAATAACATATTTTAGCTGGTTTAGTGTCATTTGTATGTCTCCTATTTATGTTCTTTCAGAAATCACGATCAATCGCGATGTATATATTTAGCTGATATAAGGCTCACATTTTCAAAAGCCTTTAGATCATCTTCCCTGCCCTCAAAATATTCCTCCTGTATCTGCTCTGGAGTCATATAGGTATCAATGTTATAACCTAAAGAGCATAGAACACATTTGATCTCATTATGATCAAATCCTCCACACATGACTTCACCCAAAGACCTGGTTATCGCTTCCAGACGGTCGACTCTCTTAGGAAAATCACCAGTCTTGATAGGATAGTCAAAGACAACCTCACTCTCAGAGCGGGTCAGTTCCGCCATCTGTCTGAGTGTCTCGGTAAATACATCAAGTGTGAGATAATACGATACTCCGAGGATGCTGAAGAAGGTTTTCTTGTTCGGATCAAAGCCTGCTTCAAGTAGTTTCTCTGCCATACTTTCCTTCTCGAAATCCACAGAAACATAATGTACATTTGACCTGAATATCCACTCCAGATCCTTAATCCTGTCAAGTTTGAAGCGTTGCGTATCAGGATGATCCACTTCGAATATCTCTATCTCTTCATTGTCATTTCTGAAGGCGAAAGTATCCTCACCTGCTCCACATATGACATATTGAATCTTACCATTTTCAGCTGCAAAATCAATCAGCTTGTTCTCGTTAAAATGTAATCTAGACAACGGGATTGGTGCGAAATATTTAACTATGGCCTTCTCCGCTTCTTCTTTCTCCAGTCTTTCAGAGCCCACAAGTCCGTCACTGATCATATCATAGATATTCTCATATTCTTCCTTGCCCATAAAATCAAAGGCCAGATAATCGTCATATATTCTATCACGAGAATAAGTTGAATGCCAGGCTCTGGCGAAGGCACATATCTTAGCAGTTATACTCTCTCTCTCACTAACCATAATAACCTCCGAAAGTTTAGAACAGTCCCTTACTGATATAGCGGTCTCCTCTGTCAGGGAGTATGGCTACGATATTTCCTTCATCAATTTCTTCTGCAAGCTTAAGCGCGGCATATAGAGCAGCACCAGACGAGGAACCTGCAAGTATTCCCTCCTTCGTCGCAAGCAGTCTGGATGTGGTAAATGCATTGTCATCTGTTATCTTAATAACCTTATCTATAAGTGATACATCCATAGTATCTGCAATAAAATCATTACCTATTCCTTCTATATCGTAATCAGCATGTTCACCGCCTCCGATTATAGAACCGATAGGATCCGCCAGTACACCCTTGATATATGGATTCTTCTCCTTGAGATATCTGACCGCACCTGAAAATGTTCCGCCACTTCCTGCACCGGCAACAAGGTAATCAACTTGGCCATCCAGCTGTTTATAGATCTCAGGGCCAGTTGTCTCGTAATGAGATAATGGATTCGCCGGATTCTCAAATTGTTTCATTGCTATTGCTCCCGGGATGGATGCGATGATCTCATCTGCTTTTCTGGCAGCACCAAGCATGCCTTCTTCTCTAGGTGTATGAACTATCTCTGCACCCAGAGCTGCCATGACTCTCTGCTTTTCTATAGAGAATTTCTCTGGAACTGCAAATATGATCTTATATCCCTTATTAAGGGCTGCTATTGCAATTCCAATACCTGTATTTCCAGCGGTAGCTTCGACTATTGTACCTCCCGGTTTTAGCAGGCCTCTTCGCTCCGCGTCTTCTATCATATACACTCCAACTCTGTCCTTAACACTTCCTGCGGGATTCATGAGTTCGAGCTTTGCATATAAGTTGACCCCTTCCTTAACTCCCAGATGGTTGAGTTTGAGGATTGGTGTATTACCTATCATTTCCTGAACACTGTTATATACTTCCATTCTCTTATCTCCTTCGCTATTTTGCTTGCGTCTGCTCCCTTAACGGGAAGCCTCCTTTATTGCCTGTTCAATATCTGCGATGATATCATCCACGTCCTCTATACCTACGGACAGTCTGATAAGCTCATCAGTAATACCTACTGCTTCTCTTATATCCTTAGGAATAGCAGCATGTGTCATAGATGCAGGATGACATACCAGTGACTCCACTCCTCCCAGACTCTCTGCAAGTGTAACCAGCTTAAGGGACTTAAGAAATGTTCTATAATCATATACCTTCTTTAATGTAAATGAGATCATGGCACCAGGACCATCAGCCTGTTTTTTCTGAACCTCATAGCCCGGATCAGATTTAAGTCCTGGGAAATATACCTTCTCTACATAGCCGCAGTTTTCAAGCCATTCAGCTATCTGAATTGCATTCTTTACGTGCCTGTCCATTCTGACTCCCAGAGTCTTAATGCCTCTGATCATCAGGAAACTATCCCAAGGTCCAAGTACTCCACCGATTGCATTCTGCAGATAATACAGTCTGTCAGCCAGCTCCTTGTCATTAACCACAACAAAGCCTGATACTGTATCACTATGTCCACCTAGATATTTAGTTCCACTATGAATAACTATATCTGCTCCCAGTCCAAGAGGTCTCTGGAGATATGGTGTTAGAAATGTGTTATCAACTATTACCTGTTTTCCATATATCTTGGCAAGCTCAGCCACCTTCTCAATATCCGTAACTGTAAGAAGTGGATTTGCAGGGCTTTCTATATATATTGCTTTGATCTCATCTGCAATACTCTTGTCCTTAAGTACATTTTCAATCTCATCTATATCAGAGGTATTAACTATGGTGTAATTGATACCGAAATTCTTGAATACGTTATCAAGGATTCTGAAGGTTCCACCATATATATTGTCTGAAACTATAAGTCTGTCGCCTGATCTATAAAGCGATAGAACTGTATTGATCGCTGCGAGTCCTGATGCAAATGCCAGGCCATACTCTCCACCCTCCAGATCAGCT
>CAMHCL010000050.1 GCA_946183625.1 uncultured Lachnospiraceae bacterium | reverse complement strand
CCGTGTCATTTCGTCAAGGTCTGCCCGGATGCTGCGCATCCAGCGTACTGTCCCTTGATTCCGTTCCCGCGCCGGTGTGTGATGAGAAAGGGATTTATTGGCTTGTGGAATTTGTTAAGGTGGGGTATATTATAATTTAAACAATCTAAACGCATACATGCTCCGAAGAGGCCGGAAAGGACTGTATGCGATCTATAAATGAATATCTGCTTTCACGTATTGCTCATCAGTTTTTACTCCGAGGATCGTAATTTTGCTTTATATGATTATAATGCACCATTTTTTGATGCGTTTTTTTCGTGAAATTATAGTAAGTAAAACTGTTTTTGGATTTAGCGAAAGGACAATGATATGGATTCTTATTCGATGTAATAGAGATAATAAGTTGTATCTGTACGACATAATAGACATAAAAAAAGAAACGTAGCACCCCGCATGAGCATAAAGCTGTACGGCACAAAACCACATTCCTTCTTTCAAATTGATATTACTATTATGAAAAGGTGATGTCAATAGTCTAATTAATAATTGGCAGAATTAGTGCTTCTAACTTATTATCCAATTGTGATATAATTAAAGAGTATAGTGAGTTCGTTGATATTTTTAGGAAAAATCTGTTGGCGGGATGCGAAAATCCTGCAAGGAAGACCATAAGATACTGTATAGATAATGACATATTGAGGGATTACTTAAAGGAAGCAGGTGATGAAGTGGAGAACTTTCTTATCGCTGAATATGATTACGAAACAGACATGAGAGTACAAGGCCAGGAAAAGTTCGAAGAAGGCGAAGAACGCGGAAAAGCCGAGGGCAAAGCTGAGGGTAGAGCCGAGGGTAGAGCAGAAGGCATCGATCTCTTCAGCGCCCTGACCAAGAAGCTGCTAGAAGACAACCGTCTCGACGAATTGAAGATCGCTACAGAGGATTCAGAATATCGGAATCAGCTGTTCGAAGAGTATGGCCTGATCTAGCGGGAAGAGCCGGATCGGACCAAAATGAATATATTAATCAGGAGGTATTGAAATGCAAGTATTTAAATGTGCAAAATGCGGCAACATGATCACATATCTTGAGAAGGATGCATGTGATGTCAAATGTTGCGGGGAACCAATGGTAGAAGTAGTAGCAAATACATCTGACGGCGCCGGTGAGAAGCACGTTCCGGTGATCACAGTTGATGGAAATAAGGTTACTGTAGCAGTTGGAGAAGTAGAGCACCCAATGATGGACGCTCACTATATTCAGTGGATCACTCTCGAGACAGAGCAGGGCAGACAGCGCAAGATCCTGAATCCAGGCGAGAAGCCAGTTGCAGAATTCGCACTCGTTGAAGGCGACAAGGCAGTGGCTGCTTATGAATATTGCAATCTCCACGGACTGTGGAAAGCAGAAGTTTAAGGATTACCGAAGGGTGCCACTTAAGAGGTGGCGCCCTTTTTTTATATTGCACAATTATCACTACAGTGATAATATACGAATAAGGGAGGTGGTAGTGATGTTGCAAGATCTTCTTGTTAGAAAAGATATAAACATTAGACAGTTATCAATAAAATCAGGTGTAGGATATAACTATGTTTATAAATTGGTGAAAGGAAAATCGGATATTGGTAATTGTGGAATAAATACTGCAAAAAAGCTTGCAAATGCATTAGACCTTACTCTTGACGAATTCTACATAGAAGTCGAAGAGTCGTTTTTACATTTTAGAAGCAATATACATCATAAGATAAAAGAAAGTGAAGATTTGGCTATAATATATATCTTGAACAATGATATAATCAGTTCAAATATTCAAAAAGGAAACTATTCAAAAGGATTGTATGCGCTTGCAACACTTGATTTTTTATGCAAAAAAAATGGCTATGATCTAGTTATAGATTATGATGATTATAGATCATTATCGCTTAAATGTGCTTTTTATCCTACAGCATTAGCAAAAGAAACCGCAAATGAAGAAAAAAAATATATACCTGAATTCCTGAAGTATAATATTTATGAAGAGGAACTAGATGATGCCTGCTGATAATATAAATGAATTGAATAAAGATTTGATTGACACATTATTAAAAGAAATGGCGAATAAATACAGGAAGATAGATAAGAAGGGATATCAACCTGTTGATATCATTATAGTTGGTGGTGGAAGCGTGGTTCTTAATTATGGTTTTCGTACGTCAACTATTGATGTTGATGCTATAATAAATGCGAGTAACAGTATAAAAGATATCGCTTTAGATCTGTCATATAAATATAAAATATCCAGCCATTGGTTTAATTCTGATTTTATGATTTTGCCCTCATACTCTCCAAGACTTTTAGAGGTATCTGAATTTTATAAAAGTTATAATAATGGCAAATTTACTATCAGAACGATAAGAGCAGAGTATTTAATAGCCATGAAGATGCAATCAGGAAGATTCTATAATGATGATGTACCGGATATTATAGGCATCATAGCATCAGAAAAAAAGATTGGAAATGATGTATCATATGAAAAAATAACAAATGCACTATCGTATTTGTATGGAGATGGCACTAATGTCAGTCCAGAGATAATGAATCGAGTTTCAAATTATTGTAATCTATCCGTCTCGGAATTGTGGAAAGAATATGATAAAATGCAAAACAAGACACAGAATGTAAAAGAAGAAATCATGAAAGTTGAGAATAAAGACAAAATAGTTGGAAAACAAGATGCTAAAGAACTAAGCGAGAAGCTATTCAAAAAGATTTCTCAAAATAATGAACATAACAAATAATAAATATATAATTAAAAGAGGTACCACAATGGGAAAACTAATATGCGACAAGGGACGCCCTATCGACAAGCAGGACGTGTTCGGTCAGGTCGACAAATACGCCGTCTCGGACATCATTCAGAAGCTGCACCGCATTGTATTTGCCGGCTACTACATTGACCGCACCTACAGAATCTATAACATCAACACGATGATAGCTTCTGTAACAGAGGATGTGGCCTACAACCTGAACCGCCAGATAGCCCTGGCCCTTAGATTCGACGAGAAGCACGCAGGCAAGTCAGACGAAGAGCTGAACCTGATAGCAGAAGACCTGACAGTAAGTTTCATGAAGAAGATTCCGGAGATCAGAGAATACCTGGATACAGACATCGAGGCACTGTTCGTTGGCGACCCGGCGGCAGAAAGTAAGGATGCTATCATCATTTCCTATCCGGGACTCTATGCCATATCTGTGCAGCGCTATGCACACGTTCTCTACAATCTGGGAGTTCCGATCCTGCCTCGAGTTATGACCGAAAGAGCCCATAGCAAGACAGGAATCGACATTAACCCAGGTGCCACAATTGGTAAATATTTCTTCATCGATCACGGCACTGGCGTCGTTATAGGTGAGACTACAGAAATCGGAAATAACGTTAAAATATATCAGGGCGTGACCCTGGGAGCTCTGTCCACCCGTGGTGGCCGTGCCCTTACAGACAAGAAGCGCCACCCAACCATTGAAGACAACGTAACCATCTATTCCGGAGCGTCCATCCTCGGCGGCGATACAGTCATCGGAGAAGGCTCAGTTATCGGAGGTAACGTCTTCCTGACAAGCTCCGTTCCAGCCGGAACCAAGGTCCACGTAGCCAACCAGGAACTCAAGTTCGACGGCCAGGAGACCAAGAAAGCAGACGAAGACAATAAGTGGTTCTATATAATTTAGTTTTTGATTTTTGTTGTTGAAGCACGCGTGCGGGTGAAGCAACCTATGAAGACAAAACCGCACGCTAGAAGAAGGAAAAGTGTAAAATGAATAGTTTGGCGTGCGGATGAAGCAACTTATGAAGTCGAAACCGCACGCGAAAAGAAGTTAAAATAGAAAATGAATAGTTTGGCGTGCGGGTGAAGCAACTTATGAAGCCAAAACCGCACGCAATAAGAAGAAAAAACAGAAATTAAATAGGTTAGCGTTCGGGTGAAGCAACCTATGAAGCCAAAACCGCACGCTAGAATAAGAAAAAATAGAAAAAGAGCAGGTTTGCGTGCGGGTAAAGCAACTTCTGAAGCCAAAACCGCACGCGAGGATAAGGAAAAGAAGAAATTGAATAGTTTTGCGTGCGGGTGAAGCAACATCTGAAGCCAAAACCGCACGCTAGAAGAAGGAAAAGAAGAAATTGAATAGTTTTGCGTGCGGGTGAAGCAACATCTGAAGGTAAAACCGCACGCTAGAATAAGAAAAAATAGAAAAAGAGCAGGTTTTGCGAGCGGATAAAGCAACTTATGAAGACAAAACCGCACGCTAGAAGAGCAAAAAAGGAAATTAAAGAAGAAACATGTGCGGATGAAGAAACTTCTATAGACAAAACCGCACGCAATAAGAAGAAAAAACAAGAAATTAAGAGGTAAAATCTATGAAATGCATACATTGTAATTCAGATATACCCGACGGGGCAGGTTTCTGCCCGAATTGTGGCCAGTCACAGAATCAACCGCGTAATAATAACGCCCCACAGCAGCCATACGGCCAGCCGCAAGACCAACAGCAATATAGCGACCAGTTGTATGGCACCGGCCCACAACCGCGTAATAATAACGCCCAGCAACAACAGTATGGCCAGCCACAGAGTCCGGCGCGTAATAATAACGCCCAGCAACAACAATACGCCCCACAACAACAGTATGGCACGCAACCACAATACAACGGCCCACAATACAACACCCCGCCATACAACGCCCAACCCCCGCAAAACAACACAGCTAACACCAAAAATCCCCTGATCATTGGCCTCCTGGTAGGCATATCCATAATCATCCTGATCACGGCCTTTGCAGTTGTCATGCTGTTCTTCAAGCTGAGATCCAACAAGGAGTCCGACAACCAGGTCAGCGTCAACAGCCCGGAAGTGTCCCAGAGCGCCCAGACAGGCGATTCTAGCGATGTTAACGGCGCAAATGGTACAGCAACAGCATCAGAGGGTCAAAACGGCTCTACGGGCACAGGAGAAGGCTCAGACGGCGGCTCAGGAGCCGACCCAAAAAACAACTCAACACAGCCTCAGCTAAGTGAAGACGAATACATGCCAGCCTACGTATCAACTCTCGAAAGCCACAAAGACGGCATCGCGAAGTACTCATGGCAGAACGGCACCGTATGGAACTACGAAACAGAAACCCTTGATCCGGCTTATCCGGCAACATCCATCGCCTTCTACGACATAAACGGCGACGGCATCAAGGAGCTGTTCTACATCTCATGCGACAAGGACGAGTTCGTAGGTGTGCTCCACGTATGCACCTATGACAACGGTTCAGTCCGCGAGATATATACCAAAGATTGGGACATGCAGGTAGCCTCAGGAACAGACTACTACATTTTCGCCACCAGCGACGGCAGGCTCTGTGCCTACAACAGCATCGGCGACGAGAGCATGGACTACACATATTTCCAGTTCGCCTGGGCTGGCAGCGGCGACATGACAGAAGCCGAGACCTGGAATCTGACAGAAGGCCCGAACGATGACTACACATCCACCAATTACGACTATACCCATAACGGCAGCGCCGTCAGCGAAGCCGACTACAACGCAGCCGTAAACGACATGAAAGACAAGATGACATCCATGCTTCTCTACAACAAGAGCGTCAGCATCAACCTGTACGACAAGTTCGGTTCAGTCGATGTATGTGAAATGTCCTACGACGCGGCAATTGAATACGCCAGCGCCCCAAGTACATATAAGTCAACATACGGAGAGACAGTAAGCATGCCATTTAGTAAAACGGTCGAGTTCGGCTTCAGCAGTGGAGCAGGCGCCTGGGGAACAGGAATAGACCTGCAGCCAGACGGAAGCTTCGAAGGCTCATACCATGACTCCGACATGGGCGTGACCGGTGACGATTATCCAAACGGAAGCGTATATTATTGCAACTTCAAGGGTAAGTTCGGCAAGGTAACACAGGTCAACGACCACACATATAAATTAGAACTCGAGTACATAGTATGCGAGAATTCAAACTATGATGAACATATCGAAGACGGCGTCAAATACATCGGCTCCGATCCATACGGAATGGAAATAGGAAATATATATTATCTGTACATGCCGGGCACACCGACATCAGAATTATCAGAAGAATGTATAAGCTGGATATACGGCCTGGATGGCAAATCATCCACAGAGGACTATATCCTCTATAACGAGGCGGGAAGGTACGGCTTCAGCGGCTACAGCGAGTAATCAACCGCGGTTCGCCCAAAACCGTCGCCACAAAGTAACCGCGCGTCCCGCATACACCAAGAAAGGATCCATCAACATGGCAGAACAACTCTATACAATACCCGTAAACGACGCCTTCAGCGAGGACTCAGAATGCCCCCTCTGCCTCATAGCCAAGCAGCTGGAGCAAGACGCAATAGAATTCACCATGGGCCCGAGCTACATGGAAGACGATAACAGAGAACAGACAGACGAGCTGGGCTTCTGCCCACGCCACATAGCCATGATGTACCAGGACAAGAACAAGCTGGGCGTGGCACTGATGCTGAACACCCATATGAATAAGACCATCCGCGATATAGAGAAGCTGGCAGAGAAGGACAAGCCTGAATCCAGAGGCCTCCTCAGCCGCAAGAAAGAGAAGTCGCCGGTGGTAAGATACATCAACAAGCTGGAAGAGACCTGCTTCGTATGCCAGCGCATCAATCCGGTATACGACCGCTATGTCCACACCATTTTCCATATGTGGGCCAAGGATCCCGAATTCAAGGACAAGGTGAAGAACTGCAAAGGCTTCTGCACCTATCACTACGGGCAGCTCTATGACAGAGGCGCAGACCAGCTGAAGCAGGACAACTACACGGACTTTGTCCAGACCATCACAGAAGTCTATCTAAAGGGCATCAAGCGCGTGAACGAAGACGTGTCCTGGTTCATTGACAAGCACGATTACCGCAACAAGGAAGCAGACTGGAAGAATTCCAAGGATGCAGTGCAGAGAGGGATTACCAAGGCCTGCCATACGATAGTGGAATAAGCTAAATACGCAGGTATAACTATCTGCCGCATATTTACACCATGGATTTCCGTAAAAGTCAACCATAATAGCCCGTATAATTTGACACTATGTATATATAATGATAAAATACTACATCAAGACTAGATATAAAAACGCCCTTCCCCTACATTGTTATTAGTTAACATAATCTCCTAATCGGGGGGGGTAGTTTTTTTATGCGATATGATTACGTATGAAAATAGCTGCGGATTATAAAAATCAATGCTGAGGTATGTATAGATGAGCAAGACAACAAAGAGGAAATTAGAGAGAAAGCTTACCAGTGTAAGTCTATCAAATATCCTTCTTCTCATATATGATATATGTGCTATAGCAATTTCATATTTTCTTGCTTTATGGTTCAGATTTGACGGAAAATTCTCACTGATACCTAAAAACTATTTTGACGCATATGTCGATTCAATCGAATTTTATATAATCATATGTGTAGTTGTATTTGGATTCTTCGGCCTATATAGAAGTATATGGAAGTTTGCAAGCTCTATGGAACTTGCCAGACTCCTGCTTGCATCAATTATATCTGCATTTGTCTACTTCGTGGCGATAACCATACTTATCACAAGAATGCCACTTTCGTATTATGCATTTGGCTTTATCTTCCAGCTGGTTCTAACAGTAGGTGTAAGATTTGCATATAGATTCATCCTACTACTTAGAAGTAAGTATTCAAGAGATGTAAGTACAGCCAGAAGAGTTATGGTGATAGGTGCGGGAATGGCTGGTGCCAGTATCATCAGAGAGACATATAGATCCGATGACATGCCTGAAAGAGTAGTCTGCGTTATAGATGATGATGAATCTAAATGGAACAGACTCATAGATGGAGTTCCTGTAGTAGGTGGCAGAGACAGCATCCTCGAAAATGTTGAGAAGTACAAAGTCGAGAAGATCTACTTTGCAATTCCTTCTGTAGATAGAAATATAAAACGTGATATTCTCAGCATATGCAATGAAACCGGCTGTGAACTAAAGAGCCTCCCTGGTATATATCAGCTCGCTACAGGTGAAGTTGATATCAAGGATATGAAGGATGTAGACGTGGAAGACCTTCTGGGAAGAGATTCCATCAAGGTCGATATGACTGAGATCTACAACATGATATCAGGCAAAGTAGTTCTGATAACCGGTGGTGGTGGCTCTATAGGAAGCGAAATTGCGCTCCAGGTATCTCGCCACAATCCGAAGAAGCTCATAATCTTCGATATATATGAGAATAATGCTTATGCCATCCAGCACAAGATACTGGCTGAAAACCCTGACTGTCCACTGGAAGTCCTGATAGGATCTGTTAGAGACAGTAGAAGGGTAAATGATATCTTCAAGACATATCGTCCCGATCTGGTGTATCATGCAGCAGCACATAAGCATGTGCCACTCATGGAGGACAGTCCTAATGAAGCAATTAAGAATAATGCAATCGGTACTTACAAGGTGGCTTATGCAGCTATGATGTACGGCGCCAGGAGATTCGTCCTTATCAGTACTGATAAGGCTGTAAACCCTACGAATATAATGGGTGCTTCCAAGAGACTCTGTGAACTTGTAATACAGTCTTTCGACAAGATGATAAAGGCACATAGAGAAGCTGAAATACCAGTGCTTCATGTACATGAAGAAGATGAGGACAGCTCTATGTATCCTCTTGCAGATGAAGCTATAAGACGAGACGAAGAAGGTAATCCTATCTTTACTCTTCCGGGACAGGATAACGAGGGCCACAGGAAAGCTCAGACAGAGTATATAGGGGTGAGGTTTGGAAATGTACTTGGCAGTTCAGGTTCAGTTGTTCCACTCTTTAAGGAACAGATAGCGCACGGCGGTCCAGTTACAGTAACCCATCCTGATATAATTAGATACTTCATGACGATCCCTGAGGCAGCAAGCCTTGTACTTCAGGCAGGAGCGTACGCTAAGGGAGGAGAACTCTTCGTACTTGATATGGGAGAACCTGTTAAGATAGATGATCTGGCTAGAAATCTTATCAGACTGGCAGGATTTAAACCGGACAGAGATATCAAGATAGAGTATACAGGACTTAGATCTGGTGAAAAACTTTACGAAGAAAAGCTTATGTCGGAAGAGGGACTTACTAAAACTCCAAATGACCTGATATACATAGGCAAGCCAGTAAAGTTTGATGAAGACGAATTCCTGCATAGGATGAAAGATCTAATGCTGGTATCATATGAAAATAGTGATGCAATCAAGTATCTGGTTGAGGAAATGGTAAATACATACCAGCCGAAAGAAAAAATGTCAGACGAAGACAAAGAGAAGTACCAGATGGAGATAGAAGAGATTCTAAGTAAAAATACTAAATAAGCAGGTACATGACATGCCGTGGGACTAATATAGGTGCCGCGGCAGTTAGTGCGTTTATGGGATAGTAATGATGGGTGATAAATATGGAAAAAAGAGTTATCAAATTTAGTCCTCCGGATATAAGTGAGTCGGAAATTCAAGAAGTTGCGGAAGCTCTTAGAAGTGGTTGGATAACTACAGGGCCAAGAACAAAACTTCTAGAAAGAAGACTTGCTGCATATATAGCAACTGGAAAGAATGATGTAGATGTTGACTCAGATATGGAACGCTGGAGCAACAGAGTTGTATGTCTTAATTCGGCGACTGCAGCAGAGGAATTAAATCTTCGAATCTTAGGCATTGGTGAAGGGGATGAGGTTATAGTTCCAGCATTCACGTATACTGCAACAGCTAGTGCGGCTATTCATTGCGGCGCAACAGTAAAGTTTGTGGATATCCAGAAGGATGGAGATAAATATACGCATGCTCCTGAAATGGATTATGAGAAGGTTGCAGATGCTATTACTAATAAGACTAAAGCAATCATAGTAGTAGATATATATGGAATAGTATGTGATTACGAAAAAATATATAGAATAGTTGAGGAAAAAAGAAGTCTGTTTGTATCTAAAGAATCAGATGGAACTCCGCTAGGTGACTTATCATCTAAAATTCAAAAAGCCATGGGTAGAATAGCCATAGTTGCTGATGATGCTCACAGTCTTGGGGCTAGTAGAATTATAAATAGAGAAAGAAGATATTGTGGGAATATAGCGGACTTCACAAGTTTTAGTTTCCATGCAGTGAAGAATTTTACAACAGCTGAAGGTGGTGCTGCAACTTGGCTACCTAAAGATGGCGTATCCAATTCTGAGATATACCATATGTATCAATTGTTATCGCTTCATGGA